>DAAV01000018.1:0-3699 GCA_001701295.1 Bacteroidales bacterium H10 | reverse complement strand
CAAAGACTAATAACGCACAAAGCTATTTGGTATTGGTTATAGGGGCTATAAAAGAAAATTATGCCTTATGGGTTCTGAGCGTTTTGGTGATATGGACGATTATTCGAGGTAATATGAGGGCGGTTTGCCAAAAAAAGATGTTTAAACTATGTGTCGGCTGTGCGATAGCATCAATAATTGTAGCATGTGTGAATCCATGGTTGCCAAGAGGTGGTTTTCCCTTAAGGTATTATTCAATATTATCAATATTGATATTAAGGCCTGTGAATTTTGATACGTATGGACGTAAATATACACTAAAATCAACAGTAATTTCATTATTGTTGCTATCTGTCGTATATGGCCATTTATTCATCGTCGGCGAATATTCCATCAGGAACCGGAAAACTTTGGCAACTCTTATACCTCAGTATCTGGACGATCCGCAACAGAGTTTGTTCGGAGATCTGATAGTTCTGAGGGATGCCTCTCCGTTGGCCGGATTTTCTCCTGATTATGGATTTATGTATATGGGTATGGATTACATCTGGTTATATTACGGGCATGATGGAACGGGGTGTTCTGGTAAAGTGATATTTCCCGATAAACTACGCAATCTCAAGCCCGGGGACGGAATCAGCCTCGGTGATGGCTCCGGAACAAAGGTGGTAGGTAAAGATCTTATTCTTCCAAACAGTATCGCGGAGGATAAATCCATATGTCTTAAGATTGATTTCGGAAAGGGCTTTGTAGTGGTCCCATATTCCGGAAATAAATTCATATCGGAATATGACGGCCGTGAATATCTTTGGATATTGCCGCAGACAAACTGGTATGTCACGCATTTTAAGAAAGCAAAATCAATAAAGGTTGAGATCCTTGACAAAGAATAAATCTTTGATTATGGCAGTAAAATTTCCGAAGATATTATGGTCTTAAATAGAATAAGGGGTATGCGGTTGATCGCATACCCCTTGTTCTAATTTCGTATTACACGGAGACGGTGCCTTTGATGGGGGGGTAGGGGTCGTAGGCCTCAAGGGTGAAATCTTCGTAGCGGAAATCGAAGATGGACTTCACGTCAGGATTGATCACCATTCGGGGTAGGGTGCGCGGGGTGCGCGTAAGCTGCAGGTTGACCTGGTCAAGGTGGTTGGTGTAGATATGCGCGTCGCCGAGTGTATGGATGAAATCTCCGGGACGCAATCCGCATACCTGGGCCATCATCATGGTCAGCAGCGCATAACTGGCGATATTGAAAGGCACTCCGAGGAAACAGTCGGCACTGCGCTGATAAAGCTGACATGAGAGGCGTCCGTCAGCTACGTAGAACTGAAAGAACGCGTGGCAGGGAGGCAGATTCATCCGGTCGAGATCCGCGACATTCCATGCGCTTACAATAATACGGCGTGAGTCGGGATTGTGGATTATGTCATGTACTGCCTGTGAGATCTGATCAATGGACCCTCCGTCGTAATCGGGCCATGATCTCCATTGGAAGCCATAGATGTGGCCGAGCGAGCCGTCAGGATCCGCCCATTCATTCCAGATGCGTACGCCGTGTTCCTGAAGATAATGCACGTTGGTATCACCTTTAAGAAACCATAGCAGTTCGTATATTATGCTTTTAAGATGAACCTTCTTGGTGGTCAGCAGAGGAAAGCCCTCCTCAAGATTGAATCTCATCTGGTATCCGAATGTGGAGATGGTTCCGGTGCCGGTCCTGTCTTCCTTTCGGATTCCTGTATCAAGTATGTGCCTGAGCAATTGCTGGTATTGTATCATGTTTTTGAGGAATGTTTTACCTTGCGCAGCAACGGTGTCGCCGGGCGTCGGTTTCGGTTTATCTGATAGCGGATCGCGCCTGCCGGGCATTGGGCCACACAGTCGAAGCATCTGACGCACCGGGCCTCGTCTATATATCGGCTTACGACCTTTATGCACTGTGACCGACAGTTGTCCTCGCATTTCCCGCAGCTGATGCATTTGTCGGGGTCTATCTCGATATGCATCACCGAATGCTCCTGTATGAGACCGAGTATTGTGCCGAGCGGACACCATCTCGTGCAGAATTCACGGCCCCTCCAGAGTGCGAGACCCATGAGAATGATAGCCGATAATATTCCTGCCGCTATTCCGGTAGCCGTGCCGAGACTTATTGTGGCCCATGTCAGGCCTATGGCATCGGGATTGGCGGCCGAGGCCATATTGCGGGCTATATTCCACGGCTCTATGGCGAACGGCACCGCCACGATTCCGGTGAATATGCAAAGCAGATATATCCAGACTATATGTATTGACAGAGAAGATGGATGTCGATAGGAAAAAGGTCGGTTCAGGCGTGGTATATGTCGGCGTATCCTGAGAAATATGTCGGAGAATGTGCCGATCGGACATACGGCGGAACAGTATACGCGTCCTAATAAGAAAGTAATCAGGAGCCACACAATTGTGGCTCCCAATGTGACAGACGCAGCCGACAGCAGTATCTGCAGCTGTCCGGCTGCCTTGGCCATAGGATGTATCTGCGGTCCTATTATGAGACAGGCCGCGGAAGCCGCGAAAAACAGTGCGGCCAGCATTATCCTTATGGCCCGGAGTTGTTTCATTCTTTATCGGCGTTTGCCCTGCTGTTTCTGCTGTTCGCGAAGCATGGCCTGTTGCTGGCGTTGCATTTCTTCAAGACGCGCCATGAAACCGGATTTCTTTTTCGGTTTTTTCGCATTCTCTTTCATTCTGGCTCTTACAGTCTCATCCTTGATCACGAAACGGAATGAATAGGTCTGGATGATCGTGATGAGCAGCGACAGGAAGTAATAATACGACAGACCGGCGGCATAGTTGTTGAAGAACACCATGAAGAATATCGGCATAAGNNATACATCATCCATTTCATGCCGGGCATCGTGTTTGCCTGGTTCTGGGTGTTGAGCCAGGTGTAGATGATGTTGGTGGCTGTCATCAGAAGACAGAACAACGAGATGTGATTGCCGAAATATTTGGTGATGAAGGGAATGTTACCGCTCCATGATATTATCGCGTCGGGAGCCGAAAGGTCATGGGCCCACAGGAAGCTCTGTCCGCGCAACTCGATACATGACGGGAAGAACGAGAACATGGCGAAGAGCACAGGCATCTGCAACAGCATCGGCAGGCAANNCGGGTTGGCTCCGGCCTGGGAGTAGAGAGCCATTGTCTTCTGCTGACGGGTCATGGCGTTTTCAGTGCCCGGATACTTGTCGTTGATCGCCTTGATGTCGGGTGCGAGCACGCGCATCACGGCCTGACTACGGTAGGACTTGTAGGTCAGCGGGAAAAGAATAAGCTTTATGAAAATGGTCAGAAGCAGGATGATAATGCCGTAGTTGGAAATGAATTTGCCAAGGAACGTGAATACCGGAATCACCACACCTGTATTGATCCATCTGAAGAGCGACCATCCGAGAGGTATCAGTCTGGTCAGATCGAGATCCTCGTCTGTCTGCACTGTCTTGTCGAGACTTGACAGGAGAGGGTAGAGGTTGGGACCTATGAAAAGAGAGAAATTGACGGGATTCGCACTGTTCCAGTCATAATCGTTGCTGACCGCCTGCGCCTGAAAATTCTTAAGGTAATCCGAACCCTGAAGCACGGTTGACTTGAAGTCGGCAGTGTTGAAAGGCCGGTCCGCGATCATCACCGTGGAGAAGAATTGGTTCTTGAAACCGATCCATTTTATTT
>DAAV01000137.1:2531-5337 GCA_001701295.1 Bacteroidales bacterium H10 | reverse complement strand
CAGACGGTGTCTTCTCGATGGAGGGCGATGTCGCCGATCTGCCTGAGATCACGCGTCTCGCAAAGCAATATAATGCCGCAGTGATGGTAGATGAGGCCCATGGTCTCGGAGTTTTCGGAGAAGGGGGCAGAGGCACATGTTTCCATTTCGGAGTCCAGAATGATGTTGATCTGATCATGGGTACGTTCTCCAAGTCACTTGCTTCTCTCGGAGGTTTTGTCGCTGCCGACAAAGTTGTGACAAATTATCTGCGTCATCATTCCCGCTCATATATTTTTACCGCTTCGATCACTCCTGCGTCGACAGCTGCCGTAAATGCAGCCCTCGATATAATTCTTTCCGAACCGGAACGTCGCGAACATCTCTGGGAGATCACGAAATTCGCCCTTGAGAATTTCCGTGCCATGGGCTGTGAGATAGGTCATACCTCCACTCCCATTATTCCGCTGTTTATACGCGATGACTACAAGACATTCCACGTAACACGTGATTTGCTTGACGAAGGTGTGTTTGTCAATCCGGTAGTCACTCCCGCAGTCGCTCCCCACGATACGCTGATCAGATATTCGCTGATGGCCACACATACAAAGGAGCAGGTGGAACGTTCTCTCGAAGCTATCGAGAAAGTATTTANNTTCTTAAAAAATAACTTTTTATAGTTTGCACAAAATCAGACGGAAATCGGCTATGATTTCCGCCTTTTTTTGCGCGGAATAAAATTTTTATAAGAAAAATTCGCTTACTGCTTGCACATATAGTGAAAGTGCATTAAATTCGCAATGTTTTTCGGGTCGTTGGTCGGCTCGTGTATTAATTCAGGATTTCATTAAGATAAAAATGGTATATAGGTTTAAACTCGTAAGCGACGAAGTCAGCAATTTCAGTCGCGAAATCGAAATCGATTCAGAGAATACGTTTCTACAATTGCGCAATGCGATTCTTGAAAGTGTGAACTTCACTAAAGATGAACTCGATTCTTTCTTCCTATGTAACGATGAATGGGAGAGGGAGGACGAGATCACACTCGAGGATATGGGTACTTCCGCATCAGATCAGGATCTTTGGCTAATGGAGAGCACACCGCTCAGTGAGCTTATAGAAGATGAAGGTCAGAAACTCTCGTTTGTCTTCGATTATCTTACGGAACGCTCATTCTTTCTTGAATTGAAAGAAATGATACCGTCGAGAAATCTTATAGAGCCCATCTGTACCATAAAGAGGGGTAAGGCTCCTTCCCAGACCGTGGATATGACTGAGTTCGACAAGGCAATAGATGCCAAAGCCAATCAGACGATAATCGATGATATCGACATCGAACAGATTGATGGAGGCGCTTTCAACGAAGAAGACCTTGAAGACGGTTTTGACATCCTCGACGACATGTAATATAAAAATTTCTGTAACGGTAAAGTAAAATCGGGAGGTCCTGACTGAATCAGTCAGGACCTCCCGATTTATATGATAATGTCATTATAATTCAGAATCAGATAAGATCGTCATCGTCATCATCGTCTTTGCCGCGTCCGAAGATCGCATCAAGAATGGAGCGTCTTTTCTTTTCGGCAGGACGGAAATGAACAGCCATATTGTTGTCGTTTTTACTGAAGAAAAGTATATGGGACTGAAATACGAAAGCCACATTACGGTCAAATTCCAGAACTGCGAAAAGTCCGCGTTTCAGAAACCGCCTGAACGGACTGAATTCTTCCTCGCTTTCAACAATGACTTCCATGTCATCGAGTTTAAGCTTATGATGAGGCTTCAACAGCTCGACAAAATAGGGGAGATTAAGGTCTTCCTCATTCTTGCATGGCTTGTTATAATTCTTATAAATTTCGTTTATGACTTCTTGTGTGATCATATCGATTTCAAGATGTAACGGACATTATATCCCCTTGGAGCTCTGTGTTTGTCTCCAATATTTATAACCATTTATTAGGAAAATGGTTCTTGTTTTTTTGTAATGCCGCCTGATTTTGACTCTGCTTCAAATAAACAGGCAAGACAACCGGTTTCCCGACGAAGCCCGGTTGTTTTGCCTGTTCATTAAGTTGGTCGTAAGGCCGAAGACCGTCTGACCGGTCTTGGCGGTATTTAGCCCAGGAAGCTCAAAAGCACGCCTGCAGCTACTGCGGAACCTATCACACCCGCCACGTTAGGGCCCATGGCGTGCATTAGCAGATAGTTGGTAGGATCGTACTCAAGTCCGAGATTATTGGAGATTCGGGCAGCCATAGGCACTGCCGATACGCCCGCGTTTCCGATAAGGGGATTGATTTTTTTGCCCGGTTTGAGCAGAAGATTGAAAAGTTTGACTGAAAGGACTCCTGCGCTTGATGCGATGATGAACGCAAGGAATCCGAGTCCGAATATAAGGAGAGTGTCCACTGTCAGAAACTTGTCTGCCTGTGTAGAGGCTCCGACAGTCAGTCCGAGCAGAATAGTCACGATATCGGTCATGGCGTTGCTCGCTGTCTTTGCAAGTCTTGTGGTCACGCCACTTTCACGCAAAAGGTTTCCGAAAAAGAGCATGCCGAGCAGCGGGATACCCGAAGGGACCACAAAACATGTAAGCAGAAGACCGACTACCGGGAAGATTATCTTTTCGTTCTGGCTTACCACGCGTGCGGGCTTCATCTTGATCATACGTTCTTTCTGAGTCGTGAAAAGACGCATGAGAGGAGGCTGGATCAGAGGAATGAGGGCCATATACGAATAGGCCGATACCGCTACCGCGCCAAGTAGATTCGGGTTTAGCTTCGATGTCGTGAATATAGCTGTCGGGCCGTCCGCGCCGCCGATGATG
>DAAV01000137.1:0-2493 GCA_001701295.1 Bacteroidales bacterium H10 | reverse complement strand
CTGCGCGCACGCGCCGATGATCATCAGTTTGGGATTGGCGAGCAATGCGGAGAAGTCGGTCATTGCGCCGATTCCGAGAAATATCAGAGGTGGATACCATCCTCTCTCGACACCGTTATAAAGGATATTCAGCACGGAGCCATCTTCGTAAATACCTATTTCCATGCCCGACTGGAAGGGTATATTGCCGATAAGCATACCGAATCCGATCGGAACGAGCAGCAGAGGTTCGAAATTTTTCTTTATTGCGAGCCAGACAAAAAATATCCCGACCGCAAGCATCACAAGATTCTCCCATTCACAGTTGTAGAAGCCTGTGAATTTCCAGAATTCGGAGATCGTTCGTGTCATAAAGTCTCCGAATGAATAACTGTCAAGTAATATCATGTGGGATTACTCTATTATCATTATATCTGTGCCCTCAAGAATGGCATCGCCGACATTGACGAGTATCTGTTTGACTGTGCCGCCTTTGACAGTGCGGATATCATTCTCCATTTTCATGGCCTCGAGTACGCCTACCTTGTCCCCGGCTTTTACAGTGTCTCCGACTTTGACTTCTATGCTCATGACTGTGCCCGGGAGTGGGCTTTTGACAGCCTCGGCCGAGCCGCTTACCACTGGTTTTGGAGCCGGCTTTGACGTTGTGGCGGCCGCCGGTCCATGATTCGTCTGTCCGGACTGGCTCAGTGCGGGTTTCTGGGGAGCTTTGCGTTCAAGCTCAACTTTATAAGGAACGCCGTTGACCTCGACAGTCGCTTCATTATCCACAATATCGCCGATGGCGACTGTGAACTTCATTCCGTTTATCTTATATTTATATTCTTTCATTTTTTGCAATGGGAAGGTTGGGTATTGGTTAACTTATTATTTTGACCTGAAGGATGATATTATTTGATCCCTGCGGGCTTGGCTTTCGAATGCTCCTGAATGTGGCGCATATTATAGATCTTTGAGTTCCATGGCGAGTAAGCCTTGCGCATGCGGCGGATAGTAAGGATCGTATCTTCCATGTCATGGCCGTGACCCTCATGTTCGGCAAGCGCCATGCTGATTGCTGCGATCACTTCGCCGGAGTCGAGTTCGTCATGATGGTCTTCGGCATCTTCTGGAGTTACACCGTGGGCTACACGTTTGCGCTGCTTCTGCAACGATGATGATATTTTACCGAAAAGCAGGAAGAGAATGCTAAGTATAATGAGAGCTGACAATACTATCGACATCGCGATTATTGTTATGGCTCCTCCATATTTGTCGTTTTCAGCAGCGTTACGGGCTTTCTCAGCCTGAATCATTTTTCGTGTCAGCTCGCTTTCCTGTACCGTGTTGGACTCTTCGCTCGGGACCCGGTCTCCTTCTGTATCAATCTGTTGGCCTGATTTCGAAACCTCCGTATATTCCTGTTGTGGCGAGGTCACCGGAGCGGCCACTGCCGGCATTGCTGCCAGCAGTGCCGCACCGATGGCCGCACTTATAATTGTCTTTTTTAGCATCTTTTTGCCGCTTCTATATTAAAGAGGTATATTACCGTGTTTCTTGGCAGGATTCGTCTGCTTCTTGGTAGCGAGCATATTGAGGGCCTTGATTACACGGAAACGGGTATTGCGGGGTTCGATTACATCATCGATGTAACCGTATTTCGCAGCCTGATAGGGATTGGCGAAAAGGTCGCGGTACTCGTCTTCTTTCATCTTGATGAATTCAGCAGGATTCTCAGCGGTCTTTGCTTCTTTGGCGTAAAGTACGCCCACAGCGCCTTCCGCACCCATCACTGCTATCTCGGCCGACGGCCATGCGTAGTTCATATCGCCCCGGAGCTGCTTGCAGCTCATCACTATATGGCTGCCGCCATAGCTCTTGCGGAGAGTGACAGTGACTTTGGGCACTGTTGCCTCGCCGTAAGCGTAAAGAAGCTTTGCACCGTGAAGTATGACTCCGTTGTATTCCTGTCCTGTTCCGGGAAGGAAGCCCGGCACATCGACAAGTGTCACAAGCGGAATGTTGAATGCGTCGCAGAAACGTACGAAACGCGCGCCTTTGCGCGATGCGTTGGAGTCGAGCACACCTGCGAGAATCTTCGGCTGGTTGGCGACTATACCGACAGCCTGACCGTTGAAGCGGGCAAAACCTATGATGATGTTTTTCGCGAAGTCTTTGGATACTTCAAGGAATTCACCATTGTCGACGATCGATGCGATGACATCATACATGTCGTAGCTCTGCTTCGGATTGTCGGGAATGATATCGTTGAGTTTGTCTTCAAGACGATCGATCGGATCCTTGCAGTCTACAAGCGGTGTCTCCTCGAGATTGTTCTGAGGAATATAGCTCATGAGTTTGCGTACAAGCTTGAGGGCGTCTTCCTCGCTTTCGGCTGCGAAATGTGTCACACCGCTCTTTGTGGAGTGTACGGATGCGCCGCCGAGCTGTTCCTGAGTCACATCCTCGCCGGTAACGGTCTTCACAACCGACGGACCGGTAAGGAACATGTAG
>DAAV01000019.1 GCA_001701295.1 Bacteroidales bacterium H10 | reverse complement strand
CTTCGCAAAGAAGCACTACGGAAACGATGCCTGATTATGTACACAACAACGTGTTCCGCGCACAGATATTCAACGGTCTGAAAGGAAACCAGATATCACTTACAAACGGATTCACGACCGAAGTGGAAGGTTCGATAGAGACACGCTGGACCGACAAGGAACGCTGGCAGCCCGAAAACCTTTCGGTCGTGGCGTTTATCAGCGACAATACCGGCGTTCTCCAGGTGGTCAAAAAGCACCTGTTTCCCAAAACCGATTCCGAAAACGAAAAAACTGAATAATAATTAAACCAAAAAATCAAACATATGAAAAAAATTACTACGATTGCAGTATGTGCAGCCTTTGCATTAGGGATGCAGGCCCAGGATGTGAAATTTCTTTATGAAGGGAAAGAGGTCACCAATGAAGAGACTATAACATGCAATGAATGGAAGTATGATTCCGTGAATGATGAATATATATGTGAACCGTCTCTCTCTCTAATCAGTTCCTCTACACAACTTGTGGATATTATTGCTGAATGCACATCGGGCCATTATATCCAAATGTGTTGCGGAGGTGCATGCATGAGGGGTGTCAAAGTTACAAAAGATGGTATTCAACTTAATGGTGGAACCGCTCTTCCTCTTGAGTTCGAGACAACTTATTATCCTGAGGATGGAACTCCAACCGTCATTACTGAAATGTCTGTTAATGCAGCCGGAACTGATAATACCCTTACACAGATAACTTTCATTGCAAAAAGTGGAGAAAATAGTGTGTCAGTATACACAGTTGACAATACTCTGGTACGTTACGAAAACGGAGAACTCGTCTACTCTGCCGAAACTCCCTGCGACCTTGTCCTCTATTCTGCCAACGGACAGTGTGTTCTTGAGCAGAAAGTGTCGGGCAACGGCTCTATCAAGGCTGCCGAACTCGGCGCCGGAGTTTACGTCTATACTATAGGCAACAAGAGCGGAAAGATTGTGATCCGCTAAAAATACCGGATCCAAATATATAAAAACCGTGCCGAGGCGACACAGATCGCTTCCGCACGGTTTTCTTTTGCACTCTCCCACCGATCCAATCATGCGGCAAAACCGTTTAATAATAAACTAATTCCTGAATCACGACAAATGGTTGAATTGCTGCTTATATGTATCACTATTATCCTTGCGGGTCTGGCATTCGATCTGCAGGCCTGTCACGACTGTCGGATCATGAAAGAATCATTGAAAAAAATGGCACGCAGCGTTCAAAAAAATGAGCCGGAAGATGATCCTACGATAAATCTCATAGGTGAAGAAGCATACCACGAGATGACCACACGCATCGAAACCATATTGAAAAGACATGGCCATCAGGCATGCCAGACTTTCAATCTCACCTGCGGTCCCGGATCGGCAGAAGGATCGAGGCGGCTGCATGAAATCCTGCCCGGATGTCCGGTCAGTCTGTCACTGTGCTCCGAAAGAGGATTAATCTGGATAGACATCTATTCCGATGGCGCGCGCATCGGACGTTTCGCACTACTCGATGCAATCGTCATAAATGACATTATGGCTGAAAACCATATAAGGGGAGCATATGTTGCAGAACAGAACTGTTACGGAATAGAAGACTCCCTGCAACTGAGAATAATTATTTTTTACGAGCCGAAATCAGGCCACATTGACTCCCACGATCATGCTGCAGTTCCTAAAAATCTGTCATCGTATGATTTATGCCTTAACTGACAGCACATAACAACTCAAGAGAGAGTAAACATGACGACAAGCGTCAGAAACAGGATTCATAAAAAGCGAGAACCCGATCGCCGGTCCGGTATTATAAAAAAGTGGAACGATATTAATGAAATGTGAATTTTTTTGGCTAATTTTACAACATAATTTATAACAATCATAACATAAACATACAATTAGTGCCATCATCAGGCACTTACCCTTAGAAAATGTCTGAAAAACGCTACAACTACAACGACGTTTACGCAGCCACTCTCGAATACTTCAAAGGAGACGAGCTTGCAGCCCGCGTCTGGGCAAGCAAATATGCCCTTAAGGATTCCGATGGATCGTACTTCGAACTGACACCCGATGACATGCACCATCGCATAGCCTCTGAAATAGTACGCATCGAGAACAAATATCCCAACCCAATGAGCGAGGAAACGGTGTTTGGTCTTCTTCAGGGATTCAAATATATCGTTCCTCAGGGGAGTCCTATGGCGGGCATCGGAAACAACCGTCAGGTGGGATCTCTTTCCAACTGTTTTGTGATCGGACTTGACGGACATCCCGATTCATACGGAGGCATAATCCGCATCGACGAAGAGCAGGTCCAGCTGATGAAACGCCGCGGAGGTGTAGGACACGATCTTTCTCACATCCGGCCCAAAGGGAGCGCTGTCAAAAACTCCGCCCTGACATCAACGGGACTCGTGCCGTTCATGGCNNAACTCGACTCGGGAAGTGGCGCAAGACGGGCGCCGCGGCGCACTGATGATGTCCGTAAGCATAAAGCACCCGGACGCAGAAGATTTCATCGATGCAAAAATGACCGAAGGCAAAGTCACAGGCGCCAATGTGTCTGTCAAGATTGACGATGATTTCATGCGTTCCGTGACAGAGGGAACGACATATACCCAACAATTTCCTGTTTATTCGGACACTCCCGCTGTCTCAAAAGAAATA
>DAAV01000012.1 GCA_001701295.1 Bacteroidales bacterium H10 | reverse complement strand
GAATCTACCATCCCGGCTGCGGTTTTCAGACGTTGCATGGCCTCCGTAAATCTTCCGGTGCGAAAATCTTCAATCGCATGAGTCAATTCAAGATTATAGCGGTAGAGGTAGCCTTTTGAAAGACGACTGTCATTTTTGAAAGCTTCCATAGTCGCGGTGACAGCATCTGTCTTGTCGAAATCCCAGTCCATGAGCATCAATTGTGCGTAAATATATCCTGACCGCTCCGGTTTAGAGCTCCGACGGGCATTGTCGAATCCTTCCTGCAGATAGTTCAGAGCCTTGACCGTATCATTGAAATTGGCGTAGATATGCGACATATTGGTATAGGCGCCAATGAGAGAGAAGNNGTTCAGCAAGTTCGAGCGATCTTTTGAGCATAGGATAGGCCTGCATCGGATTATTTCGTTCGAATATCAGCAAAGTGGCATAATTGGAATAGGCAGCTGCCATAAGCTTTTCATCATCTTCCGACATAGGGCGCACGGCGCGTGCGAGGACTTCCTTGTAGATAGGTTCGGCATCAAGCCGATCATTACTGCGGAAATAAGTGGAGTCCGCCCATTGCTTCAGCTCGAGAAGAGGCATGCCTGCTGCAGTGGAATGCACGTAGTCAGTGTATTCTTTTGACGGATAATGAGAAGTTGATAGGCCGGTGGCTTCGCACGGAAAAGAATTTGATAGAAAGACAATGAGTGACAGAGCGATGATCCGCATTGCCACGATAATCCCTGTTGATACTGATGCAATGCCCGAAATCCTCGTATTCATAGTATTACATTGTGATATAAGCGACCTTACAAAGGTAGTAAAAATTTGTTATAAGTCAAAGTATTCGGAAAATAAGTTATAGGCGCTCTGGAGGTAGAAGGGAAAGTTTTCCTATGAGTGAGTTCACCGTCTCAGAGAGACGCTGCTCCGAGAGATGCTGTTCCGGGAGAGATTGGCGCGATTTTTGCTGTAATGAGAAAGTGAAACGATTTTGTTTTGTCGGTAAGATAAAAAATAGCTATATTTGTGTTTTAAGTATATGTATGACCGTGGATCCCGGAAGTATTACCGACGCGAAGTGACTGAGATCCCTATAAGATATAACCCATATGAAGAAAGAAAACAAATCAGGCAAGCGAATGCGCAAGCAGGAGCTCCTGCAGAGAATAGTGGAGTTTCTCCAGCAGCAGAACAAGCAGAGTTTCAATTATAAACAGATAGCGTTCGGTATCGGTGTGGAGAATCCGGCACATCGTCTGGATGTGCTCAATGCCCTTGACGAGCTTGTGGCGGCCGACGATATTCTGGAAGTTGACCTGGGCAAGTATAAGGCCAAGAGCAACCGCGGTGTGGAGAATACCGGTTATTTCGTGCGCCGCAGCAACGGCAAGAATGCCGTGGTGGTTGACGACGAGATGATCATGGTGGCCGAGCGCAACTCAATGCATGCCCTCAACGGCGACAAGGTGAGAGTCGTGGTCTCGGCGGCAAGAAAGGGCCAAGGTCCGGAGGCCAAGGTCATAGAGATCGTCGAGGCGAAGGAGCAGCAGTTTGTCGGCACACTCAAAATAGACAAGAATTATTCGGCGCTTGTGACAGACTCAAAGTTCCTCGCCGCCGATATCATAATACCCCGCACGAAGCTGAAAGGTGGAAAGAACGGCGACAAGGCCGTGGCCCGCATCACGCAGTGGCGTGACGACGAGATGAACCCCCGCGGCGAAGTGCTCGACATACTGGGAGAGAAAGGGGAGAACAATGCCGAGATGCATGCCATACTCGCAGAGTTCGGATTGCCATACAAGTATCCGGAGAATGTAGAAAAGGCGGCAGACCGCATCGACGCAGGCATCACCCCGGAAGAAGTGTCCAAGCGGGAGGACTTCAGAGGCGTGACGACCTTTACCATCGACCCCCGCGATGCGAAAGACTTCGATGACGCCCTATCGATACGCCAGCTGGCGAACGGTAACTGGGAAGTCGGAGTACACATCGCCGACGTGACGCACTATGTGCGTCCGGGTTCAGTGATCGACAAGGAGGCTCAGAAGCGTGCCACGAGCGTATATCTTGTCGACCGTACCATACCGATGCTTCCCGAACGGCTGTCGAACGGCATCTGCTCGTTGCGCCCGAATGAAGAGAAACTGACATTCTCGGCGATATTCGAGCTTGACCAGAAAGCTAACGTCGTAAACAGCCGCATAGGGCGCACAGTCATAAAGAGCGACAGACGGTTCACATACGAGGAGGCACAGCAGATCATCGAAAGCGGAGAGGGAGAGTATGCACGCGAGCTCGAGACACTCAACAAACTCGCCCAGGAACTCCGCCGTCGCCGCTACCAGCAGGGCGCGCTCGAATTCGACCGTGCCGAAGTGAGATTCGAGATCGACGAGAACGGCAAACCGGTCGACGTATACTTCAAAGAGTCGAAAGANNGGAATTCATGCTTCTGGCCAACCTTACCGTAGCCGAGTCCGTAGGCAAGGTCGGCAAAGGAAAGAAAGCCAAGACATTTGTCTATCGCGTCCATGACAACCCGGATCCGGAAAAGATCGGCAACCTCTCGATGATCGCATCGCGTTTCGGCTACAAGCTGACCACCGAGGGAAGCACACGCGAGATCAACAAGAGCGTGAACCGCCTGCTCCGCGACGTGAAGGGAAAAGGGGAAGAGAACATGCTTTCGATCCTGGCCATCAGGTCGATGGCGAAAGCGATCTATACGACCGAGAACATAGGCCACTACGGACTCGCCATGCCTTACTACACCCACTTCACGTCGCCCATACGCCGCTATCCGGACATGATGGTGCACCGTCTGCTGGCGAAGTATGCCGACGGAGGGCGCAGCGCCGACAGACTGAAGACAGAAGACGAGTGCAAGCATGACAGCGAAATGGAACAGCTTGCAGCCAATGCCGAACGCGCCTCGATACGCTACAAACAGGTGGAGTTCATGAAAGAGCGTCTGGGCGAGATATACGACGGAGTGATCTCGGGCGTGACCGAATGGGGCTTCTACGTCGAGCTGACCGAGAGCATGTGCGAGGGTCTTGTGCCGATACGCGATCTTGCCGACGACTACTACGACTTCGACGAGAAGAACTACTGTCTGATAGGGCGGCGTCACGGAGTGCGCTACACACTTGGAGATCAGGTGAAAGTGCAGGTGGCGCGTGCGGATCTCGACCGCAAGCAGCTCGACTTCGCGCTCATAGACGACAAGGGCAATCCCAACAAGCCACTGAAAACCGTTGAAGAGAAAAAGCCCGGCAAGCGGCACGAGGCCAAAA
>DAAV01000013.1 GCA_001701295.1 Bacteroidales bacterium H10 | reverse complement strand
CTCCGTGCGTGAGATCGAGACGGCTGTGACGAATGCCGAGGCAGAGCGCGAAAAGGCCGAGACCCAGCGGCAGACAGAAGAGACCGAACGACAGGCGGCAGAGGTTCAGCGGACCAAGGAGTTTGCCGGATGGAAAGATGAGATCGACGCCAAACCGGACGTGGATGATCTGAGTAACGTCATAGGCGATATAACCTCGTTCGAGGATGACGGTCAGTTCGAGGCCGTCACGGGCTTCACACGCGCGGATCTCAAGCTTGACCTTTTCATCGACCTGTTCAACACGGCTGCGGGATCCAACGGCAGATACGATCCGGAGCACGCGCCCGACAAAGAGCATGTGTTTCTGCTCAACGAGCTTTGGCTGACGTATGCCGAGGCCGTGGCGGTCTACGTGTCATGGCACAAGGGAGTGTATCAGAACGAGGCTCTGTCGAAGTTCGCCGTGCGCACCAACATGCCTTTCCGCACGCAGTGGAACTCGGTGCTGGAGAGATATGCGCAGGGTAACGTGACGGTGGAAGTCCTCTATCTTCCGATGATGCTGATCGGCAATCAGTGTATGCAGGCTTTTTATGGCTGCACGAACCTGCGCAAGGTCTACGGACTGTCACACCTACGCACAAATATAGACTTCACCACATTCCAAGGCTGCTCCAAACTCGAATATGTCGGCATAACGCATCTCCGGGGCAATCTCGATCTGAGGTGGTCCCCGCTGCTTGGCGCGGACTCCCTGCGCTTCATCTTGTCGAACGCCGACAACACTTCGGCAGTCACGATCACGGTACATGCGGAGGTGTATGCGAAACTGACGGATCCGGCACTTGCTGAGTGGAGCGGTCTGATCGCGGATGCAGCGGCCAAAAACATAACATTCATAACTGCATGACCATGGCAAAGACGACAACACTAAAGGAACGCGGCACCGGTGCGGTGCTTTATCCGCAGACCATACCGTCGCAGGTGATCTTCCCCGACGGAACCGACCTCGATGACGCGCTGGAGTCGCAGAGCAACGTGACGGGCGTTCCGACAGAAAAGCGGATCGAGGCAATTGAGCCTACGCTTGTGACGGAGGCTTTGCGGAAGGTGCCGCAGTCGCTCACTTCTGAGGAACAGGCGCAGGTGAAGGACAATCTCGGCATATCGAAGAAAGAGCTGTTCATCGACATGTGGCGTGCGGTATATCCACGGACACAGGAACAGAAATGGATCGACTACAACGAGGAGACGGACAAATTCTTCATCACTCCGACATTCGGAGGACACAAGATCGGCTTTGATGACATAACCTATGAAGAGGCATTGAAGATATATTGCAGACTCGGAGTGTCGGCCTATATGGAGACCCCGTATATCAGCGGTGCCCTCAGAATCAATTTGCCTTCTTTTAATTATTGGAATCCTTTCTCCGTCGGCAATCCGATACATAATGACTTCATTATGGAATATCTGATATTAGGTCTGTCAGACACATCCTATGTGGGAGGCTGCAAATCCATGCAGCGCAATCTGGCACTTAAAGGAATACTCGGAACCATTGTCATTCAGGACGGCAACAAGAATTTCATGATGTCGGAATGCCCGATGCTGAGATATGTCGCATTCTCATTTCAAGGCAATGCCGCGATTACAGTGACTCTCTCCGGCAGTCCGTTGCTTGACATCTCATGTTTCCTGCTGACGCTAAGTCAGACGAGCAGCACCACATATCCATCAGCGACAATAACCGTCCACCCAAACGTCTACGCCAAGCTGACGGGCGACACGACCAACGCGGCAGCAGCGGCACTGACCGAGGAGGAACTTGCGCAGTGGATGCAGATCGTAACGGACGCGGCGGCAAAGAAAATAACCTTTATAACAGCATGATCATGGCTCAGATAATCACATTGACCGACAGGAAGACAGGCGAGACCGTATATCCCGTGACAAGCACCAAGACGGTGTTTGACGAAAAAGGCGTGGATCTCGACATACTGCTGGCCACACAAAAGCAGGCTACGGAGGCCGCGCTGAAAGACTATGCGAAGAAAACAGATCTGTCGAAGAAGCAGGACACGCTGACCGATTCCCTCGACGTGAAAGTCAGCGGGACCGCACTCACCGTTACGGAGAGGGCGAAGCGTGCGGTGTTCGACGATCTGTTTCTTGCGGCGGCAGGGACTTGGGGAAAGATCGACCATACCCATGTCGAGGACGGCGTGAGCAAACCCTACTACCTGAATGAGCTGTGGCTAACTTATGAGGAGGCTGTGGCTGTAATGGACTGGGGCGCGATAACTACATACTCCACACTTGCACGGTATAAAAACGCGAAAATTAGAACAAATCTCCCGCCTCGTGTAGGTGCCACATCAGATGCAAACACGACGACCGCATTCGATCTTAAATANNCATGGTTCAGACATCGAAATATTGAATCTTGCTTGTAAGCAACAGGCAGGGAATATGGGATTTGTTGTGGCGCCGCAAGGAGGGGGATGGGATTACGGGCTGTCAGGAAGCAAGCTGCGCAAAGTTTTGGGTATTGTCAATCTCGGGAAACTGACCTCCACATGGAATGATATGCTGTGGACCCCGAAATTGGAGGAGATAAGGATCTCGCATCTGAAAGTCAACTTTAGCTTCAGGAAGTGTCCTCTTATATCGGCCGCATCCATCCGCTATCTTATAGGACAACGTTCAGGAACAAACGCCATTACAGTCACCCTTCATGCCGACACATACGCCAAACTCACCTCGGCGGTGGATGATCCCGATGACGAATGGTACGGCCTTATCGATCTCGCGGCGGCAAAACAGATAACATTCGCATGTGCGTAAAAATCAGACATTATGATACAGACAAGAACAATCGGCAGTCACACAGAAATTTACAGCGACAAAAATGGGGGGGGTAAAAGTGAAACATATATCACCCAAAGCAAGACCACCGTGTTTCACGACTTCTTCACCCGCAAGCTTCTTGGCGAGGGGGAGGCCGTGGCGGACTTCATGGAGGTTACGGAAGCGGAACGCGACAGACTTCAAGGTATCAGAGACTCTTGGGTCAGGCCTCCGCAGGTGTTCATCGACTTGTGGAACGAAGCTGCAATTGCCCGTGGAAGCTGGAATACCAAACAGGAACACGGTCGATACAATGAAGACACGGGATACTTCGAACTGAACGAACTGACGGATATAACCTATGGTGAAGCTGTCATGATATATGAGTCATGGGTCGGGAGAAAGACTTTCTATAATTGCCGCGCGAATCTTCCGATAAACGCTCAGGCAGGATATCAGACCTCCACATTCACTAATAATACTTACCTTGTGGCTCTGTGGGGTAATAAGAACAGCAACGCCACACCGGAATTCACAAGTGCGCAGAATTGCGGAAAGATAAGGGATTTCAGATATTTTAAAATTACAGTACATCATGGTTATGCTTTTCAGGCATGGAATTCACTTGAGCATATTGAAGGACTCGTAATAACCGCAAAGGGTACTATGGATCTGCACTGGTCTCCCCTACTGTCAATCGAATCCGTGCAGAATATCATAGCAGCCAATCCGGAGGGAAACAGCATTAAACCGCATCCGACCGTCTACGCGAAACTTACCGGAGACACGACAAACGAGGAAGTGGACGCGATGGATCCGGAAGAACTGCAGAAGTGGATGGAGCTTGTGCCGCTGGCCGCAGAGAAGAATATAACGTTTGTAGCTTGAAATTAAATATTAACAATAAAAACTTATAGACATGGAAATCAGACCATCAAGAATCGAGGGCTTTATCGAGATAAGCTGCGACACGGCCCACATCATCCGGCGCAAGGGATCGGATGACACGACAGAGAACCGAATTACCACCGTCCCATCCGGCACGGAAGATGAATGGGAAGAAGTAGTGCTTGCCGCCGTGCTGGCTGAAAAGGAAAGACGCGAACGGGAAGAGGCGTATAAAGCCGATNNCGCGTATTCGCGCGCGCTATTCGTCCGACGATGAGAATGCTATCCTGCGCAAGATGCTTGCTTTGACAAGTATGCCTATGCCTGCGGCGGAGGGCGCGGAACTTGAAGCTGTCGAGCATCGGGCGCAGCAGGTAATGGCCGAGTTCGAGGAATACAATGCTTTTGCCGAGGAATGCAAGGCGGAGGCGCGTAAGGTAATGAATGCCGGAACTGACAACGAAAACAATAACTGAAATTTATAAAGACATGTTACGAAAGACACCTATAGACACCAT
>DAAV01000144.1:1997-11933 GCA_001701295.1 Bacteroidales bacterium H10 | reverse complement strand
GGTCAGCGACAGTCGAGGGCCGGAACTTTACTTTTATCGAGGCCATTTTGATTTGAGTTTTTTGCTTTTAAGATACAGCGAGGGGACACACTCCGAAAAGAGTGCATCCCCTCGGTGCAATATTAGACGATGAATGTTACGGGACGAAAAGGGCGGCGATTTCCATGCAGCGGCGGGTGTAGAGGCCGCGATGGAATTTGCCTTTGTAGCGGCAGTGGGAGGTGTAGGACTTGAAGATGTTGCGGTTGCCGGATTTCAGCTTTTTGAGGACGCTGGATTTGTTGACGACACCGGGGCCGCAGTTGTAGGCGAGTGCGCCGAGAAGAACGGAGTCCTTGCCGTATTTGGAATATAGGGCGCAGAATTTGCGAAGGTCTTTACGCAGGAGGGCATCCGCCTGTTTCTCGGTGAGTTGGACTCCCCGGCGATAAGGCTCTCCCGGCTGGACTTGGTGACCATATCCAACGTATGGCCAGTGTCGCGGCTTATGGAGTGTCTCAAAATGTTTGATTATCAGAACTGCCCGTTCAAAGAGCGGCAGCTCCATGATACTTCGCTTGGCGGCGAAGGCTGGCGAAGTGACCGCGAGGGTCACTATCGCCATTAGGAATATCAGGATTTTTCTCATCGTATAATCGGTGTTACGGGTCCTACAATCGGGCCGACGATTCCCGGAGTGTCGCCTCCGTCATCGTCGCCGCTGTCCTTGCTGTTGAACTCGAAGGTCTGCTCCCACGGGGTCGAATTGAAATTGTCCTGTATTACCACGAGGAATTTATGAGCGTTAGCAGACTTGGCGGTGTAGTTANNTTTCGAGAAGCACCCGGTCGTTGTTGACCAGCACCGGACCGTCAACAAGTTTGAGGGTGCCTTCGCCGTCATACTGGAAGTAGCGGATTGTGTAAAGAGTGTTGGAGTAGTTGCCCTCCGGCTTTATCTCGAAGCGCAGCTCCACAGTCTGACCCTGCTTGATTTTGTCACCGTAGGGCATGACCTCCACCGTGAAGGGATAGGACTGCTGAACGTCGAGGTCATCGGAGCATGATGAGAGGGTAAACACGAGGGCGAAGAGGATTGCCCAAAACCCGAAGAACCGGGCGGGAGTGAGGCGCGTTGCGCCGATTTTATTCAGTATTGTATTCATTGTTTTTCAGAGTTTTAATTTTGAATTATTGGAAATTTTTGGTTGTGTAGCCACAAGGTACTCGTTCAGATCCTTGTGGTCGGGATAGAGTGCGGACTTATCCATTACTTTGTCGCCCATTTCTCGCCGTAGTCTGGCAAGTGCGGCTCGTCCGGCCTCGTCATTGTCGAGATAACAGGCGATTACGGAATAGTCAGGCAGGACAGTCAGGGCTTTGCCGACATTGGCGACGGAGTTGAGAACCATGGCATCAAAGCCGTCATTTACACCGAGCCGTTCCCCCGAAAGGAAGTCAATGAAGCCCTCGAACACGTTGCATCGAGCGTTACCGTTGGCGATATGGGTAATGTGTTTCGGTGGGTACGACCCTTTATAGAAGGGATTGCGAAGCTCAAATCCATGTGCGCTGTTCTCAAATCCAATGGCATAATAGTCTTTGCCGTGAAGCCTGTAATTGACCTGCACACACCTCCGTTGGGCGATATTACGTGGAATACCACGATCGGCGAGGTATTTCAGCAATGCCGGAGAGTCCAGTTTTGAGACAGCGATATTCTCAAAAGTCGGCTGTTCGATAAACGGCACAGGCTTATAGGGTTTTGCGATTGGCAGCTTCATCTTCTCGGCTATATATTCAGCCTGTCGGATAAAGTCGGAGGAATTACATAATTCCCCGGCGAGAGTGAAGATGTCGCCTCCGGCGCCACTACCAAAATCGAACCATGCGTTTTTCCGGGGATTGACATGGAACGACGGTTTACGCTCACTGCGGCATGGAGAATAGAACCATAATCCTTTGCTGTCGCGTCCGGTAGGCTGATAGCCCAGTTGATTCAGGAACTCTACGAGAGAAGTTTTGCGGATTTCGTCGATGTTCATAGGCGCATTTTCCGTTTGGGTTTATCCGGCTCCTGCTTGGGCGGCTCAATTTTTTGAGATTTTTCCAATCCCTGCATCTGCCCTGCGATATAGCGGTTCAGTTCCGACATATTGCACGAGCCGGTCAGCTCATAGGCAAGGTCGTAAATTCCGCCGTATGCCCCCGATTTGGTATCTCGCCAGAGGTTTGTTTCGGTGTTGATTACCATTGTCGGCTCACCTTTCGGGTCGTAGGGAGCGTTGTAGATGCGCAGATTGCCGTCGGCCGCTACCGGATGTTCCTGACCCAACGCCATCATAAAGTCAGTGAGCTTCACTTTCTTTATGTCGAGACCTACTGCAACAGGCTCCTGCGGCTGGCGAGCCATAGCCGAAAGTTCCTTGCCATGCTCATACTCATTCATATACTTCAGGATGAAATCGCGTGGATCCGTGTAGAGATTAGGATTCATCTTCAGGGCTGCGAGATCGATTATGTCGCCACTTTGGTCTGTGGCGTGGTCATACCATCGGTTTGTTTTGGTATCAACCACCAGCATCGGCTCCGGGTCGTCGCGTTGCGGTGCATAATAGAGCTTCATGTCCTCGAAAGCCTTGACCGGCTTTTCGCCGAGAGCCGCCATGAACGCCGTCAGCGGGATATTCTTTATATCATTCTTTGTGTACCTCATAGGCTAAAACTGATATTTGAGGTGAACGCCGTACTGGAACAGGAAATGCCCGGTATCGTTGCCGAATACAAACCGTTCCTTGATGTGTGCGCCGAGCGCCACATGATCCGAGAGATANNCCAACGACATGATCCGAGAGATAAAAATCAGCCGAGAGGGTCGCGGCGCCGCCATAAATGAAAGCATCTTTAGACTGAAGGGTCGAGCCGTCGGGTAACAGTTGCTTACCCCAGTTGACCGTCTCATATCCGGCGAGAGCCGAAACGCCGCCATATAGGTGGTAGGTCTGCGAATAATCGCTGACAATGCGGAGATTGTAGCCGATCTCGCCTGCAAACTGCGCCACCGGGATGCGGCCTTTTTCACCGTAGGGCTTATAGGACTGGAGGTATTCACCGCCGAAAGACCAAGTATTCGCATTGTTGCCCTTGATGACTGAATAGAATACGCCGAGGTTATAGCCGCAGTTGCGGGAGTTGCCGGTATAAAATCCGTTTACCATGTCGGCACGGACTTCCACCGCTGACATTCCGGGGAGATTCCGCTGGGCGAATGCCCCCCCTCCGCAGAGGGAAAGCACCGCCACAGCGAAAATTGAAAGAATCTTCTTCATGGGCTTACTGGATTGAAAGTTCGTCAATTACGTTGGCTCTCACAATGTCCTCGTTATCGACCACAAAGGACTGATGGCGTCCGCCTTCCTTCTCGGCGATGNNATTGTCATCGGGAATAGTGAATTTCTCCAGAGCGAACACCGTGCGTTCAGAGGATTTGCCATGCACCACCGTCACATAGTTCTGGGCGCGGAGCGGTTCCAAAACCTGCTCCTGTATGGCGGTCCGCTTGATAACCTTCTTGTCCACAATCTTGAAGCTCACATAATCCACATCAAAGGCTATGTTGGAGGTATTCTTCAGTTCGGTATGGAAGTATAGAAGTCCATTGTTGGTATAGATTGATTTCAGAAGGAACTGCACACCGAAACGCTTTGAGCCGATATGCTTGATTTCGCGCTTGTTCTGCTTGTGGATTGACTTCATAATCAGTTTGACAAGCATAGGAGACTCGCTTCCCAATTTTTCGAGGTACACCTCCTGCGCGTTGTTGGGACGGTTCACCGCCTCGCCGTCATGCAGAAAGTCTGTCATCTCGATACTCAATAATAGCGGCTCCTTGGCAAATTTTACGTTGAAGACATAGTACGAGCCATCTTCCGTGATAACCGACAGGTTGGTTTCCTGCTTGAATGACTTGAAAGCCGACTTTACACGCAGCACGTTCTTCGCTCCGTCGGCGATACCTGCAACGAGGTTTTCATTGCCGAGATCGCAATAAACAATCTCTGACGGGAAGATGATGTGCGTGGTCTTATTATAGCAGACCTCCAGCGCGTGAGGCGGAATCATGCGGTCGAAACCAACCTTGCGGGTCAGACCGCTGAACTTGTCGCCGTCTGTGTAGTTGGCGCCATAGACATTAAGGTTATGTTCGGCTACCTGTTCAGTGCCAGATGACACGTTGTTATCGGTGTTATTGGCTTTGTTTGTTTTGGCAAAAGCCGGGGTTGCCATGCCGATAACGGCAAAGGCTGAGAGAATAATTGTTTTCAGTTTCATTGTTTAATTTTGGATTTGGTGGTTTTTGTTTAATCGTTTTCGGGCTGGTAGAGCATTACCTTATACCCCGATTTGAGATGCACCTTGACGGTGCGCATCTTCTTTGTGAGATACTGGCTCACACCGTTGATGAGTCCACGCCCCACATCGGATGCAATCTGCGCTCCGGCATCGGTGGAGATATTTATCGAGCTGCCCATCGTTGATCCCATATTGGCGCCAATCTCGTGCAGCGCGTCAGTCTCCATTGAGTTGGGAATGTTGATACCCTCTTGACCGTCGGAATCATAGACTTTCAGCTCTACATCATAGATTGAGCCTTGACACTCGACTGAGGAAATCTCAATTTCCAGACGCTCGTCCTGCAATCTCGCGGCACCGACAAGTACGGTGTTACGGGGTATCAGTCTGTTGCCTATCCACATCGGTTCGGTGGTTCTCAGCTTTACTGACTGCCCGTTGGTTACGGACTGGTTGCCGGCTATGACTGCGGCAATCGTGTTCTTGCCGACGGAGCGTTTCAGTCCGACGGAGGTGTTGAAGCCACGGTCGTTTGTGGCGGCACTCAACGTCGATACGACATTGAGGGTTACGTTCTGCACCGGCTGGACTTTCCGCTTACCTTTCTCATCGGACTGAGGAGGCGGGACATTACCATTGTTGACATTACCCATATACTGCGCCGCCAACTGGTACGACCTTTCAAGCAGCTCCATCTCATTAGGCTGTTGCGTCTGTTGCTGTGCCATAGAGTTATGCATCTCCAGCTCATCGAGCCGAGCCTGCAACTCCGCTACCTGAGTCGATTCGTTATACTCCGGCACATAAAAATCCTGCAATGACGCCTGAGCCTGTTGGTATGCCGCAGCCGAATTCTGAATCTCATCGGGCACTGTCGGCTCCACTTGAACGGTAACGGTGTCGAGCCGAGTTGACAAGGCATTTATGGAACTGTCATTCCTCGCCTTCTCCTTCTGCATCTCCTCCTGTTCGTATGCCTTCAGCTTGGTGTCGGGCATACCGGCGGAAGTCTGGTCGGGCAGCTCCATGTTAGCCTTTCCCTTGACGGCATCGTCATCGCCGCCCGGAGCGAAGATAATCCATNNAGAATCAGCAGCGTATAGACCGTTATCCGTTTCAACCGTTCCTTCTCGGCAGGAGTCTTCGGGGCGAATCTCGCTTTGAGATTATCGAGCATCTTCATATCCGGAGTTTTTAGTGGGTAATTCCAGTTGCTGAATATGCTCTATCTCGATTGTCTGCCGAGCATGGCCGGCGCCCATCTTGTAACAGGCGTTCCCGAACACGAAGAAAGCGACAAGGATGAACGCCGAGAGAAGAATGGTCACTACCATAAGGCGTTGCTTATGGGGCATGTCGTCACAGACCTTACGGACTTTGGCGGACAGTCGCCCTTTCGGGCCGTGCCACACCTTATTATATAAGGGAGACACAAGGTTTTGAATTTTCTGTTTTACACTCATTGGGACAATGTTCGTTTTGTGGTTATCAAATCTTTGTTTTCCAAAATCGTCAGACCCTCGATCATGAAGCCGTTGGGGTTGTCGTCGGAGCGGCCGGTGTTTACCAGACGGCAATTCGTGATAAGCGACCTTTCGGTCACGTTGCTCTGGCGGATAATCATCTGCCGGGCGTAGGTTCTGACCTGATAGGGGTAGTCGTTGAAATCGGCGACAATGCTGTCAACCTGAAGCACCTGTGTGATGTTTCCGGCGATGATGCGGTTGTAATAGCCTTTCTCTACATAATCGGAATAGTAGTTGTAGGCGCTTTTGTCAGCCAGCGACATGGCGCGGTTGATGTTGTGCTCAATCGCCGATTTGTCGGGCGACAGGGTGAAGAACAGCTCATGGAAGCGTCGCACGTGTTCCCGTGCCTCCGCCGGGCGATTCTGCTCCATGTCCTGCGACAAGGCGAGCATCAGGCTCTTGCCGTTGTCAAGGACATAGATTTTCTCCCTCTGTTTCTCGGCGAAGTTCAGCGACAGCACCACGGCGCCGATTGCGATGAAGGCGCAGAGCGATACCATGACAATGCCGAAAAGCCTTATCTGCCGGAAGGAGGTCTCGATGTTTTTTAATGACTTAAATTCCATTCTTTTTAGGTTTTAAGTCATAGTTATGAGTGATAAAGTGAACCTCGTCACTCGTAACTATGAGTTATTACTTTATTTAAGGAGTTTGCCGGCTCGACCTGCCACATTACCTGCCACACCTCCGGCGATGCTGCCGGCCCATGAGCCTCCGGTCATGGCGGTGTTGTTGATCGAGCGGTTATAGCTGCCCATGCCTCCAGCCTGAATAATCCAGCCCGCTACGGTCGGGATTGTGAAGTATCCGATGATGCCGATAATCATGAAAATCGTGTAAGCGGTGTTGCTTCCGTCGAGGTCAACGTTCGGGTTATTAACCAGTTCCGAAATGTCATTCTGCAACATCAGAACTTGGATTTTCGCCAGTATCGTTGAAAAGAGGTCAGCCACAGGCAACCATAGATATGTCTGAATGTAGCGGCATATCCATTGGACGAGGGTGTTCTGGAATCCGTCCCAGACGGAGATTGCAAAGGCTATCGGCCCCAATATCGCCAGCACTATGAGGAAGAATGTCCTTATAGTGTCTATCGTAAGGGATGCTGCTTGAAAGAGCATCTCCAATAATTCGCGGAAGAAATTCTGGATAGCCTTCTTGACCTTATACATACCTCTCTCGATATACATTCCGGCGGCAGTGCCAATCTCCGTAACACCGAGTTCGTCAATCTGACGGTCAAATTCGGCATCGTCAACGAGATACGCTGTCGATGGGTCGTTCATCATCTGTTCGTATTCCAGTCTGTCTTTTTCCTCCCGGTATTTCTGCATGTCGAGAGTCTGCCCTTCGAGCATCGAGGCGGTTCCCTGCACAATCGGTGACATTACCGAGTTGATTGTACCGAGTACGACATTGGGGAAGAACATTATACAGAAACCTATCACGAAAGGACGGAGCAGGGGGAACACATCAATCGGTTCGGCTCTCGCCAGCGACTGCCAAATGCGGTATGCCACGTAGAACAGGGCGCCGAGACCGGCTATGCCCTGGGCCACTCCAGCCATGTCGCCGCACAGAGGCATCATCTCGTCGTAGAGCGACCGCAGAATGGAGTGAAGGTTTGAAAAATCTATCGCGCAAAGCATAGGCGTTACCAGTATTTTTCAGAGCCGTCACCGTAGAGGCTCACTACCCTCTGGGTGTCCGCCTTCTTCTTGGCACGGAGATACGACACCGAGATGTTCTTGTTGGTGAAATACGCCGTCAGGTTCTTCAGGCGTTTCATCTCCTTGTGGCAGCTATCCACTATGTCCATGCGATCCTTGTCAGTCATACTGAGCGTAGTGATGTTGACCACCTGTTTCAAGTCGCCCAGTACGCCGTTGGCTTCTTCGAGGATGCGAGTATAGCCGGAGGCGATTGCCGATAGTTCGGCGCTTGTGAAATTGGGGTCAGTCAGCATCTTCTTGAAGTTGTTGACGTAGTAGCCGGATATGTCGCCGAGCATCAGGACTGTCTGCTGCACCTTTCGGGCATCGCGGACGAGGTTGTTCACCGATTGCAGGGCTTCGTCATATTTCTTTGCCTGCTGATAAATCTTGACCGTTTCCTGAAAGT
This sequence comes from Bacteroidales bacterium H10, assembly GCA_001701295.1. Classification (GTDB taxonomy): domain Bacteria; phylum Bacteroidota; class Bacteroidia; order Bacteroidales; family Muribaculaceae; genus Lepagella. The sequence continues at coordinate 3,952 of DAAV01000144.1, read as the reverse complement.
TGTTTATCATATTTTTCGCGGTCGTCGATTCCTGCACGAGTGATTTTGAGGAATTTACGATAGACTGGGCGATGTTTGACGGGTCAATTACCGTCCACTGGGCCGAAGCCCTGCCTGTGCCTAACATGAGGCACAGGGCAATCAGGGGGAATAGAAATTTCAGTTGTTTCATTCTTTCTTTGGATTTTAGTGGGTTATCGGATTGAGGCGGCTGCGCCACCAATAATTTTGATGAGTGCGAAAGTGAACAGCAGCGGCAGCAGGAGCATGACTGCGATTCCGGCAATCAGTCCGAAAGTGATTGCCATGAGTACCTTCACGATTGTTATTGAAATTTTCATAGCGACAATATTCTATGGATTAGAAGATGGAAGCCTTGGACGACTTCTGCAAAGTAAGGCGCGGCGTAATTGGCGGCCTTGACCATTCCGACAAAGACTATCGTCAGGATTGCAATACCTGCGAGGAACAGGATAAACCCTGCCATTACTCCGAGAATCGGATGAAAGAATTTTGGGATTCTCATGTGGTACCCTCCCTTCTCTCATTGGCGAACAACCGGATTGCCGCCTCAACGCTGCCACCGAGTTGTGCGGCTTTGTTGAGTACCTGCACTTTCTCCGTTTCTTCGGTTGTGTAACAGAGATATTCCTCCATCGACACCTCCGTGGCATATACGGCTGACTGTGTGCCGCCAAGCCCAATCCACACCTCTTTATACAGGCGGTTTGGATTGTTCGCCATGTTGATACTGAGTATCTGCGCCTTCTCCTTGTCGGTCAGACCGAGCAAGTCTTGTATCTGATCGAAGCGGTTCATATACTTGCGCTGATCCAGAAGAATCTTGCAGTCGGAGTTATTGATGATGGTCTCTTTTACAATCGGCGACGATATGATGTCGTCAACCTCCTGAGTGACTACCACCGCTTCGCCAAAGTATTTACGGACAGTCTTATAGAGGTACTTCATATACTCCGCCATGTTCGCCGACGAGAGCGCTTTCCAAGCCTCCTCACAGATAAGAACTTTTCGGATTCCCTTGAGTCTTCGCATCTTGTTGATGAAAGCCTCCATGATGATAATCGTCACCACCGGAAACAGCTCCTTATTGTCCTTAATCGAATCTATCTCGAAGACAATGAAGCGTTTACCGAGTAAGTCGATATTCTCTTTGGAGTTCAGCAGGAAGTCGAAGCGACCGCCATGATAATACTGGCGTAGCGTTGTCAGGAAGTTGTCGATGTCAAAGTCCTGTTTGTAGATGGGAATAGGACGCTGTGCCATTTCAGCACGGTAATCATCGCGCATAAACTCGTAAAATGAGTTGAAGCATGGCACTATACTTTTATCCTCTCTCATTTTGTCAAGGAACATCGACAATGCCGAGCCAAGCTCGCCACTCTCGGTTTTTGTAACCCTGTCATCTTCCGATTTCCAAAGAGTGAGTAGCAGCGTCTTGATGCTGTCCTTTTTCTCGACATCGAAAACACCGTCATCGGTGAAAAACGGATTAAAGGAGATTGGCTTTTCCTCGGAATAGGTGTAATAAATGCCGTCCTCGCCGTGGGTACGGTTGTGGATAAGGTTGCACAGACCTTCGTATGAATTGCCGGTGTCGATAAGCAACACATGGGAGCCTTGCTCATAATATTGGCGCACCAGATGGTTGGTAAAGAATGACTTTCCGCTACCCGACGGGCCAAGAATGAACTTGTTGCGGTTGGTTGTAATACCACGCTTCATAGGCTCGTCGCTAATATCCAGATGTATCGGCTTACCTGTCAGTCTATCAACCATCTTTATTCCGAAGGGCGATAGCGAAGAACGATAGTTCGTTTCCGCAGTGAAGAAACACGCCGCAGGCTCTATGAAGGTATAGAAACTTTCCTCGGCTGGGAAGTCGGCCTCATTACCGGGCATCGCAGCCCAGAACAGTGTCGGGCAGTCGATGGTGT
>DAAV01000144.1:0-1963 GCA_001701295.1 Bacteroidales bacterium H10 | reverse complement strand
CATCGTCGCTCCACGCCATGACATTGAAGTGGGCCCGTACCGAGGTCAGTCCGTAACTGTGAGCCTCGTTGAGATAGCGGTCAATCCACTCCTTGTTTATGGCGTTTGAGCGTGAGTAGCGGCTCAACGAGTTCATGTTGCGGGCAGTTTTCTCGAACTTCGCCAAGTTCTCGTCATGGTCGTCAATCAGGATAAACTGATTGTAAATATGATTGCAGGGTAACAGCAACCCGACTGGACTTGCAAAAGAAAGACGGCAGTCGCTTCGGTCAGTCGCTTCGGTCAGTCGATAGACGCTCATACCGATTGTCGGTGCTAACCTTTGCGGGCAGATCTTCCGTGTCTGACAGCGTATGCAGGCATAGCATCTTGTCGCCGATTCTCATCTGCTGGGCCGAGAGGTCTATATCCTCCAGACAGGTAACATCTTCCATAGAGAGCGACATATATTTCTCGATAAGCCCGGAAGCCTTCTCGGTGCCGACAAGTTCATCATCGGAGAGACGGAGCAACTTGATATATCCGGTGTCGTTGATGATACGCTCGAACTGCTCAACAGACTCCATGAACTTGACAACCATCTCGTGGTTGAGTTCTTTCGGTGTCAGACGACTCCGGCAGAGGGTCGAGAAGTTGCTCTGCTGACGCGCCCTTTCCTTCGTGGTCTTTGTCAGGAACAGATAACACTTGTGGGCGAGATACGGGCGCTCGTTGAAATGACGCTCAAAAGAGCGGTCAAGGAATGACAGGTTATCTTTCTGCAAATCGGGACGGTATTTCTCGCTGACAAACCAATCCTGTTTATGCACCACTGAATAATGCGGCAATACCTTGATTGCCTTGCACCATGCTCCGTGCATCGCCTCATATTCGGCAGACGTGACTGTGAACAGTTCCGGCAGGCTGACCTCAAAGGCGACTGTTATGTCTGCGTCTTTCGATATGATGCAGCCGTGCTCCACCGTAAGTAAAGGCAATCGGGATTCAAGCGTTGTGGCTTTTAGGGTATTTCTCATTTTCTGACTCTGATTAAGCGATTCAGGCGCAGACGGTTGATGATATAGCGGGGATGATATTTCACCGCCGCCAGTTTCATCAGACCGTATTGCCCGTACTTGGCATTGAGATGGAAGGTGAGCCAGACAAGGGCTGAGGCGGCAGTAACGCCGAATCCGATACATATCCATTGGGATACTCCGGCGATATACATGATGACGAACACCACGAACAGGGCGAGAAGCCCGCCGGCGAAAATGAACAGATACTGCGCCTTCAGGCCCTTGTACTCCACCGACCGTCCTATGCCTTTATTGATAGCATATTCGGCCATGTTGTCTAATTAGAGGAAGAACGAGCGGAGGATTGTGGCGGCAACAATCAGGAAGATACACGCTCCGAACCATGAAGCGGCGGTCTTGCTCGTATCGGGATCGCCCGACGACCATTTGGAATAGACCTTGATTCCGCCGATGAGACCCACCACGGCGCCAATGGCGTAGATGAGCTTGGTGCCGGGGTCGAAATATGATGTCACCATAGAAGTTGCCTCGTTGATGCCGGCCATTCCGTTACCGCCGGCGGCGGCAGCCCTGAGTCCGCCGAGGATTCCGGCGAGAAGTGCCACCATAAGGCGGCATTTGAAGATTGCATACTTGTTTTTGAGATTCTTGATAGTCATTTTCATGTCTTTGTTTCAGATTTTTTGAAGCATAGGCACNNGCTCCACGGACGGGAGCAGCCTACACTTCGGGTTGATAAATTGTCGTTGGATTTTTTGTCCTTTCGGACGCGGATTTTAGTGGTTTGCCGATTATTTTTTCAGGATGTCGGCAACATCGAATGTCTCAGGATCAACTTTATCGAGGTCTACGGATAACGACCTTGACACGGTTTTCTTTGAAGACCTGGCATTGTCGGGTTCCGGCGATTCTTCTTTTTTTGAAGGTATCTTTTTCAGAGACAG
>DAAV01000140.1:61399-70390 GCA_001701295.1 Bacteroidales bacterium H10 | reverse complement strand
GCTGTTTCCACCATTCGCCGAAATAATGGAGTTTCGGATCGAAGTTGGCGAGGATCTCAATCTTCTTGCCGCTCTGGTAAAGAGCGTTACGCATGCGGGCATAGGTTTCCGCGATATTGTCCTCGCTCGGACGCAGGGTGGATTTCTCCATTTCAACAGCGCCGGCCACAAGTTTCTCTATATCATGGCCTGCCACGGCGATGGGAAGAAGGCCGACCGGTGTCAGAACCGAGAAACGGCCACCTACATTGTCGGGTATGACATATGTCTCATAACCTTCCTGAGTGGCGAGAGTGCGGAGCGCGCCTTTCTTTTCATCGGTGATTGCGACGATAAGATCCTTGGCGGCTTCTTTGCCAGCCTGCTTCTCAAGCTGCTCCTTGAGGATGCGGAATGCTATGGCGGGTTCGGTCGTTGTTCCCGATTTCGAGATCACGATTATTCCGAAGCGCTTGCCGGTGAGAAGTTTTTCAAGTTCAGCGGTGTATTCCTCTCCTATATTCTGGCCCGCATAGAGCACCTTGGGTTGTTTGGGATTGGGTGCGTAATAATATTCGAAATTGTCGGCGAGGGCAGTGTTGACAGCCTTTGCGCCGAGATATGATCCGCCGATGCCGACGCAGACCACATAGTCGCAGTTTTCCTGCAGACGTTTTGCTGTGGCGTTGATACGGTCAAGAAGATCTTTTGAAGTCTCGGAAGGTAGTTTCACCCACCCGTGGAAGTCATTGCCGGCGCCGGTGCCCTCTTCGACTTTTGTGATGGCCTCGCGGGCGGCGTCCTTGTTGGCATTGAATTCTTTCTCAGCGAAAAAGATTGCTTTTTCGATGTTGAGTTCTATAGATTTCATTTTATAATTGATTTGGGTTTAATACTTTCTGTAACTTAGATAAAACGATACGCCTTGTGTTAAAGTTGGGTTCAAAGATATAAAAAACAAGAAAAGGCCCCGGAGGGCTGTTTCTGTCATGTAAATGAATCCGCAATGGCGGCAATCGCGCGTCTCGGGCGCACATTGTCGTAAAGGATGTCATAGACACAGTCGAGAATAGGCATCTCAGCCTTTGGTCCGTCTGCGTTTATCTGGTGTATGCACTTCGTGCCGAAATATCCTTCTGCCACCATCTCCATCTCCATCATCGCGGCTTTCACACTGTATCCTTTGCCGATCATCGATCCGAAGTTGTGATTGCGGGAGAAGCGGCTGTATGCCGTGACGAGCAGGTCGCCGAGATATGCGGAGCGGCATATTCTGCGGTCAGGCATAGGCGAGACCGCGTCGACGAAACGTTCCATCTCGCGCACGGCGTTGCATACCATCATGGCCAGAAAATTGTCGCCGGCTTTCATGCCGTGCAGTATTCCGGCGGCAATGGCATATACGTTTTTCAGCACGGCGGCATATTCTATGCCGTTTACATCGGCGGAGACGATGGTCTTCATCTTCTTTCCGTCGATGAGCGTGGCGAAGTCTTCGGCCTTCTTCACGTCGCGGCATCCTATGGTAAGATAGCTGAGGCGCTCGAGAGCCACCTCCTCGGCATGACAGGGACCTCCGATCACAAGCATGTTTTCTTCGGGGCAGCCGAAACGCTCGCACATGTAGTCGGAGATAATCATATTGGAATCGGGGACTATGCCTTTGACTGCCGATACGATATTCTTGCCTGAGATGTTGACATTTATATTGTCGACTGTCTCCTTGAAATAGGGTGACGGCACCACGAGTACCAGAGTGTCTGCATTGGAGCAGGCCTTATTGATGTCGTCGGTGAAGTCGATGCGCCCGGTGTCAAAGGCCACATCCGACAGATATACAGGGTTATGTCCGAATCTGATGAATTCGTCTATACGGTCACGCCGATGCACGAACCATCCGATACGGTCGCAGTTGCCGAGCAGCAGCTTGGCAAGCGCCGTTGCCCAGCTGCCGCTTCCGATCACCGCGATTCTGCCCATAGAGTTCATGGCGTCGTTCATAATCCGTCACTCGGCCGTTTCCTCGGTTTCCTCTTTCTGCTGCTGTTTTTTCTCGGGGCGCATCTGCGGGAAGAGAAGGACCTCCTGGATAGTGGTCTGGCCCGTGAGAAGCATGGCGAGACGGTCCATGCCTATGCCCATGCCCGACGTGGGGGGCATGCCGTATTCAAGAGCGCGTATGAAATCGGCGTCGATGATCATGGCCTCGTCATCGCCCTTGTCGGCGAGCCGCATCTGCTCCACAAAACGTCCGTACTGGTCGATCGGGTCGTTGAGCTCGCTGTAGGCGTTGGCAAGTTCCTTGCCGTTGACCATAAGCTCGAAGCGTTCGGTGAGCTCCGGGTTTTCGCGGTGGCGTTTGGTGAGAGGAGACATCTCTATGGGATAGTCGATTATGAATGTCGGCTGTATATACGAGCCTTCGCACTTCTCGCCGAAAATCTCGTCGATAAGCTTACCTTTACCCATTGACGGATCAGTTTCTATACCGGCCTCGCGGCAGAACGCGCGGAGTTCTTCCTCGGTCTTGCCGGTGATGTCAAAACCTGTTTTCTCCTTTATGGCGTCGGTCATGGTGATGCGGCGGTAGGGAGCCTTGAAATCAATCTCGTTATCGCCGACCTTGACTTTGGTGGTGCCGTTGACGTCAAGGCAGATCTTCTCAAGCATCTTTTCGGTGAATTCCATCATCCAGTTGTAATCCTTGTATGAGACATATATCTCCATGCAAGTGAATTCCGGGTTGTGGGTACGGTCCATGCCTTCGTTGCGGAAGTTCTTGGAAAATTCGTAGACACCTTCGAATCCGCCGACGATGAGGCGTTTCAGGTAAAGCTCGTCCGCGATGCGGAGATAAAGAGGAATGTCAAGGGCATTATGGTGCGTGATGAAAGGACGCGCCGATGCGCCGCCCGGTATGGACTGGAGTATCGGGGTCTCGACCTCGAGATAGCCGTGGGAGTTGAAATATTCACGCATCGAGTTGAACATGCGTGTGCGTTTCAGGAAAATATCGCGTACGCCGGGATTGACAACGAGATCCACATAGCGCTGGCGATAGCGCAGTTCCGGATCCGTGAACGCATCGTAAGCCTTGCCGTCTTTCATCTTGACGATAGGAAGGGGACGGAGGCTCTTTGAAAGGACGGTTATTTCCTTGGCGTGAATAGTGATCTCTCCCATCTGGGTGCGGAATACGAAGCCCTTGACTCCGATGAAGTCTCCTATGTCAAGGAGTTTCTTGAACACGACGTTATACATGTCCTTGTCCTCACCGGGGCAGATGTCATCGCGCGACACGTAGATCTGGATACGTCCGTCGGCGTCCTGGAGTTCCATGAAAGAAGCCTTGCCCATGATGCGGCGGCTCATGATACGTCCTGCCACACTGACTTCGCGCAGGGGCTCTTCGCCATCCTTGAAATTCTCTTTGATCTCGACAGTGTGGCCTGTGACAGGATATTCTGCTGCGGGATAAGGTTCGATACCGCGCTCGCGAAGCGCGTTCATGCTGTTTCTGCGAACGATCTCCTGTTCGCTCAGTTCATGATTTGCCATATATGGTGTAATTTATTTTTTTCTTGTCAAAATGCAAAATTAATAAATAACGCCAAGTTACGCAAATCCAACTTTTAAGAGCAACCCCCGCTATTGCATTTTTAGAAAGTCTCAGGATAATTTATCGGTAACGATATAAGAAACTGCTGTTATTTATGCAACATATTCTATTATCGTACCTCTTCTATTATCCAGCTGTCGAGGCCACGGATTTTGCTTGAGAAGTTTGCCCCTATTTTAATCAGATTTCTTTTGTCGGCCTTGAACGGAAGCGTGTAAGATTTGCCATCGATCTGTCGCAATGCTTCTTCTGCTGATTTATCCATCTTGAACTCAAATATATAAACATAATTCGGAGTCTCGATGACCATGTCGATACGTCCCGATGAAGTCTTGTATTCGATGTGGGTGAGAAAGCCTAACAGTTTGGCGACAATGAATATGATGTCCTGATAATGTTGTTCGAGGTTTATTCTGTTAAAGCCATCTCTGTCAAAATCAGAGAAAAAACTCTGAAGGCGAGTCATGAAGGCTTCCGCTCTGCCGGCACATACGTCATCATAGAATCTGACTATGCTGAAAGCGGAATCCTCGTCGGGGCGGGGCATATACACGCTCATCAGTTGCAGAAAGAAACCTTGTTCGACTTCCCTGTTTGGGAACCCGAGTTTAAGCATGTCCACTTCAGGACGATAACCTTTTATGGTCAGATAGCCTGTCTGATAGAGTACAGGAATGAGGGATGAGCGCATATCGAACGATACGTTTTCTACTGCGCTTTGGGAAATCTCAACCTCGTTCAGCTTCTGCAGTGACAATTGTCTTGACTTTATCATCCTGACAAGGAAAGTCGGAGTGCCGGTACGGAACCAATAGTCTCCGAAGTTCTTTTTCTGTAAAGAATTCAGCAGACTGAAGGGATTGTATATATCGGGACTTCCCTCAGGAGAAAAGTGATAGCCGTCATAATTTATGCGCAGATTTTCAAAAGCTTTTTCAGCCGAGATGTTCCTCTTTTCCGCCAGATCTTCGATGCTTTGTCTGAAATATCCGTGTAATTCTTCTTCGGTTACTCCGCAGATACCACTGTACTCCTCAAGCATAGAGATGTCGTTGAGATTATTCAAGTCACTGAATATGCTCAGATGGCCAAATCGGGTCACGCCGGTCAGCATAGCGAAACAGATATGGGAATCCTGACTTTTGAGATTGCTGTAAAAAGATCGGAGATCTCCTTTGTAGATGTCCTGCAGGTCAGGTCTGTCAATAGTCTCCAGCAAAGGTTTGTCGTACTCGTCGACCAGAATCACCACTTTCTGTCCCGACTGACGGTGGGCTTCCACGATGACATTTTTGAACCTGAGACCGAAAGCGTTCCGGTCCGCAGGATTGATATTGTATTTGTTTTCCCATCCCGAAAGGAAATCGTCAAGATGGACCGCGACACTTTCGGGCGAATTATAGTTGCTTCCTGTGAGATCGAGATGAAGTACCGGAGCCTGTAGCCAGGCATTGTCATAGCGTGCTATGGCCAAACCGTTAAAAAGATCTTTACGCCCTTTGAAGAACTCTTCTATAGTGGAGAGCAGCAATGATTTGCCAAACCGCCGGGGACGGCTTAAAAAATAGTATTTGCCTGACGAGATAAGCCGGTGGATATATTCCGTCTTGTCAACATAGACATATCCTCTTTCGCGGATCTCCGAGAAAGACTGTACGCCTATGGGATATAACAAACGCGTCATATATTCACATTTTAAGAAGCTGATTAAGTAAGTGATCGGATTAAACATATATCAGAAGCGCAGGCGATTTCGAGCTATTTTATTAAGCCGAAGAGGGAGCATAGCGGGCTATACGACCGATGAAGCCTGGATAAAAGAGCCGGAATCGGCAAGCTTATGATATATGAGATTTAAAAATCCCGTACTGTCGTTTTAATTTGATCACTTACTTAAATATAACGCAAATATAGGCAAAGTTCTTGTCAATTGCAAAAATGGCTTTTGTTTATCGAAAAATAATTTTTTTGATTTTTTGTGTCACAAAACCGGATAAGGGGGCGTTAAGTTTTAAAACATATCATCGGATTCTCATGGCATCCGGGTGCAGTCACTCATTTAATCATTCAATCATGAAACGATCCACTATCTTAGGTCTGGCTCTCATATGGCCCGTTATGACCGTCAGTGCCAGGACAATTCAGGGAACGGTCCTGTCATCTACAGATTCCACCGCGCTTGCCGGCGCCTCATGCCGGTTATTTTCCGATGGAAAATCTGTTACGGCCGCTATGGCCGATGGTGAAGGCCGCTTTTCAGTAGAGACGGATCTGAGAACGGTGCTGAATCTTAAGATCGATATGACCGGTTTCTCCTCCACCGATATAATTATTGAATCCGGTGCTAAAAATATAGATATAGGCATGGTCTATCTTGACGAAGGCACACTTCTTGATGAAGTCACGGTCTCGGCCAATCAGGTGATCAATGCAAAAGGGAGAACCATAATCTATCCTTCAGCGGCTGATGTAAAGGCATCCTCCACTTCCATAGGCTTGTTCCAGAAGCTTCCTCTTCCCGGCCTTCAGGCCAATCCCATCACCAGAACGCTGAGTGTGGACGGCGGCAGTCCCGTAATTCTGATCAACGGAGTTCCGTCAACTATGGAGGATGTCAATTCTCTTCCGCCCAAAGACATTGAAAAAATCGAATTTTCTCGTCTGACTCCCGCCAGATATGCCGACAAGGGAAATAACGGCTTTGTCAATATTACCCTTAAGAAACGTAATGACGGCGGTCAGATCTATGCCTGGGGACGCAGTGCGGTCACGACGGCATTCGTCGACGCCAATATAAGAGCTTCCTATCATCAGGGACCGTCGCAGTTTACCTTGTCGTACAATCCGTCATGGCGTAATTATCAGGATGTATATGACAATACGGACGAGAGTTACATAGGCAAGGATTTCAGGGTCGATCTGGAGGAGCATGACCGCAATCCGTTCAGCTATCATTATCATCAGATGCGTCTTAAATATGATTACAGTCCAAGTATAAAGACATTATTGTCTGTAACCTTCAGCGCTACTCCCAATTTTAATAAAAGCCGCAGCATAGCGCATACTCTTGACTCGGCACTGGGAGAATATGACAATTACAATATCAGCACCAGCAAAGATTTCTCTCCTTCGCTCGACCTTTTTCTGCGTCATGATTTCAATGACAGAAATTCTCTCGAGGCCCAGGTCGTAGGAACTCTTAATTCGAGTGATTATCGCAGAACGAACGATTATACATTTTCCGACGGCACCGGCACGTCTTACAGAATGGATGTGGACAGCCGTCGCAGATCCCTGATCTCTGAGGTGAGTTATATCCATGATTTCAGCGATAAGACCCAATTGTCGGCCGGGTGGCAAAATACAGTCTCAAGAAGTACCAATACATATATTGATTCGGATTACAAGCCTGAACTTTCAGAAAACAACAATTATATCTATGCCCGTCTGGGACAGAGTGCAGGCAGGGTATATTTCTCTCTTGCCACGGGTGCGAAATTGTTCTGGGTACAAAACGATCTTAACAAAAGGCACTTTATACGTAATCTGACAACTGCGACGATTGCCTGGAATATCAACAGCAACTGGAGTCTGCAGGGCACCTTTCAATATACTCCCTCTATACCTTCTCTGACCGCTCTTACGGATTATCCTCAGCAGATCACTCCCTATCTTGTATCCAACGGAAATCCGGAATTGAAGGTGGCTGAGAATTTCTCCTACAGATTGCAGGCATCGTATACCTATAAGAAGTTCTATGCATCATATTTAGGAAGAATCCAGCATAGCCGTAACAATGTCATCAGCGATGTCAGGTACATGGGCGACGGACTTTTCCTGTCACAGTCGGTTAATGCCAGGAGAAGAAGGTCTTTTCAGAATGAACTGACGTTACGTATAAGCGACATATATGGTTTTGGCGCGAATCTGTATCTTGGACTTACTCATTATCAGTCGGCAGGCGAGGGGTGGAGTCACAGTCTCACCTCTTTTGAGGGAGGTCTGACTGTATGGTGGAACAAGGGTCCATTCACCGTGGCCTATTGGCGCAAACTGCCCGGCAAATATCTCAGCGGACATTATGTAGGCAAGGATGAGAACGGTGATGCGCTTCAGTTCGAATATAAGCCGGACGCGCATTGGACTTTCGGAGCGAGCTGGATGTATATGTTTGACACTAAAGGTACGCGTTATCCCTCATGGAATTATTCCTCGGTCAATCCCTCGCAACGGGAACGATACATAAAGAATAACGGCAACATGGTGGTATTGTCGGTAAGTTACACGGCCGATTTCGGTTCTATCTTCCGCACTGCGCGGCGCAATCTGAATAACTCCGACAATGGATCGTCGCTCCTGAAGATGTGATCTTAAAAAGACCCTAGAGTTTTCACCGGCTTGGAAAGCCGCTGCTCCGACTTTGACGCGGCTTCCAGAGCTGTCCGGGTCCGAACAGTTACTTATGTAAGATTTCTTACAATCTCTTTTACAATCGACAATTCAACTGAGGAAAAGTCCGACTTGTCATATACGTTCATCAGATATACGCGTCCTTGCATTTCAGCAGTGACAACGGTATAGGTAATGACTCTTGCTCCTCCCGATTTACCACGGCCTTTTGAAGTGATAGCCATGCGTATTTTACGAATTCCCGGGCTGAGTTCCACCCCTTGAAAAGGATTCTCTTTCAATGACAACACCAACTCTTTTAAATCATCTTTGAATGACCGATGTCGTTTTCGCAGGGACTTAGCCTGACTCTCGAATTCGGGAGTAGTGGCGATTTCAAAGCTCATTGATAAAATCCATTGCAGACTTAGCGGGTATTTCTCCTGCCTCCATCTGTTTTACTTGTTTCCAACTGCGTTGGATACTTTCTGTCATTTCGTCTATGTGACGCTGTTGTATCGGAGAAATCGACAGGTCCTCTCGTCCTATGCTGACAAGTGCATATAAAGTGTTTTTACGGCGAATAAGGACACGTTCGCCCTCATCTGCCCGATCAAAAGAGGCAGCCAGATTATTCCGATAATCTCTTACTGATAGCACTTCCATATCTAAAATTTTTAATGCAAAGATAAGGGTTTCTCAGTATAATAACAATTTTGTGTACAAAAAAGTGTACACAACTGAGAAATAATTGTTTGTCAAGAAGGAAATATACTGTCTACCTTTTATCATGCTTGGTTTTAAATCACCGGCTCGGAAAGCCGCTGCTCCGACTTTGACGCGGCTTATGATATAGCGTGACGGAACTGCGATTGTCGAGGTCGGAGCAGCGTACCTTCAGGACGCTGACATAGTCAGGCATTGACATATTTGTAGGATATTTATAACATTATCTGATTGGGGGCGAATGTAATGAAGCGGCCAAGCCACTTTGAATATGTGGC
>DAAV01000140.1:0-61389 GCA_001701295.1 Bacteroidales bacterium H10 | reverse complement strand
CGGTTTTGGTTTGTCGGCGCTATGCGGCCTCCGATTCCCGCTTAAGCGGGCCGGATTCCGCCGTGTTATCTGACGATTACTTTATCGGTGCGGTTGGGGTTGCGGCGTATGTAGATACCCGGTATCGGATTAGAGCCGACTTTTCTTCCCTGCAGGTCGTACAGTTCGGTATTGCCGATTCTGTCGGTGCTGTCGGGCAATACTTCTTCGATTCCTGCCAGCGAATCCACGCGGAATGCGGGAGACAGCGTCTGCGTCTGTACATTGCCTGAATCATCTGTGAGGGTGATGCGGAGATCCATCCAGCCATTGGCGGAACCCCGGTCTATCCCGGCAAGAGAACCATCATAGCAGTATCCGTAACTGGGCATGAAGAACATGTCGGCGTTCTCGGACACCTTGATTTCCGTGAATTCGCTGCTGCCGGTGGGGGCATATTCCACTTTGATCGATTCCAATGGATATGCCTCCATCATGTCCTTGTCAAATGTATCGTTGAGAGTATATCGGAAATCGGCGGCATAAAGATGTAAAACCGCATTTTCGGGAGTCTGGAAGTGATCTCTCACGATTGCACCATCAGTGAACCATAACAATTGTGCTGTCGGTGGCACCCAGTCTACCTTGTCAATATTGCACTGCATTACGGCATTGTTGTGCGACAGTACTGTTCCGTCTACAGGAGCACCATCCACATCGATATCGAAAGTCATGACAGAACCTTCGACTGACTGCGTCACAGAGGCAACTTCAGTCAGTTGTGTCATTGCTTCGTCGGCGCGGCCGCAATAAGATGCGTTGAACCATCCCATGTCGAGAAGGTAGTCAAGATATTCTGAAGACAGAGGGCCATTTTCTTTCGGCCATATGCCGAGTGAAACGAGCAACGGCGTGCAATTTCCGAGAATACAGTTATAATCCGACGGCGAAGCCGGCAATTTGCCGTTAACTATTTTGAAGATATCCATATCGTCCCAGTATTCGAATGTCCTGCAGTATACGCTTGTGTCAGGACTGCCGAAAGTTTTGTTCATAAATTTTATGACGGGCNNTATTCCCAAGTCCGAATCCTGAGGAGTCAACCTTGGAAAATAAAGAGCCTGCATTACATCCACTCCTTGCATGGTGGCCTGGTTAAGGCATAGCCGGGTACGGCATGTCATTGTTTTGCCTGCCTCGCATGTCACGTCCCAATAATAACCGCTTTCGCTATTAATCCACCCCTCTAAAGCGCAGTCTAATTTTACGCCAAACCAACTCTCTCCCTCAAGAGATTTGTCAGGAATGAAGTCCGTAATCACTTCCGTGAAATTATTCGNNAGTCGAATTGTTGGTTATATCTCCAGGTTCTCTTACGTTGGGAGTGGTCATTACAAGTGCGGTTATATTATTCCCCTCCTGTTTTTCGAGTGCCCTAAGTTGTCCGTATATCGCCATATCTTCCGGCAGCTCGTTGAGATAGAATACCGGAGCTTCAATATATTTCTTCTCCGGACGTCCGTCTGAATATGATCTCCATCTAAGCGAAAATAACTTCGATACTACATTGAACTGATATTCTTTGTCATACACTACAATCTCTCCACTGGCGCTGTCAATGTTTCCCTGTTCAAGAAGTGTGGATTCTTTTGTGTCGACATCAAACATGAAATGGCTTGGAATAACCTGTTCTCCCTCTGGGTTGAGGAAACGGAATGAGTATTTGTTGCAAGCTTCTGATGCGTCAAATGTGATTTCCATACCATCCTTAAGTTCATCGTACTTGCGGATTACAAACCAGCGGTCTTCGGGGTTGCCCGTGTAGTTTTTTTTGGTGAACTGGGCTGTTATGACGTTGTTCTCGCAGTCCCATGTCGAATTGCTGTCAAGTTCAAAAGAAATCACATCCTCCCCTTCCCAATATACGGCTTCACCGAACCATGAACTGCCGTGCCAAACCATCACTGGCTCCATATCATCGGGGTAGAGCAATCTTACATGTATCGTCATTTGTGTTCCTTCATCCTCATTTTCCGCTTTTAGTACGGTCTTGGCAGGATTCTTTGATTCTTTCTGGCGGATAATGTTGCCGTCTCGATCGGTCGTTATGGTTTTGCTAAAACCGTTGTTTGCGTGTCGGGTGACACTGGATTGTTGACCATACGCCGATATTCCTATCGCTGTCATGAGAATAAATGTAAATATTTTCTTCATGATATGGATTATATTGCTTCCCTTGCACCATAGGAAATGAAACCAGAATGCAGTCTGTGGTGCAATGCCGTGCGGCAACAGACCTGCCGCAAATTTAAATTCAGGCTGAGTTCTTTCAAAGAAATTATCTTACCTAAAAACTCCTGTTTAGCCATAATAATTACTCATTTATTACTCATAAATTGTCAAATGTCATTATATCAACATGATAATGATAGATAAATAAAAATAACATTAATAAAAAACAGATATTTAATTCTGATTATTCTGTCTGATTTTACTAACTTGCGGCATGAAAAGAATAGTGGTATTATTTTTTACTGTATTGATAATGTCATTGCGTTTTATGGCAGACAGTATCAATTTTGACAAGCTTGCCGAATTGAATCGGCAGGGTAGATTCGAACTGCTTGTTGAAGAGGTTATGCAGATAAATGAGAAAGATCAAAAAATATCTTTACAAGAGAAACTGAAACTTAACCGATATCTTGTCAGTGGTTTTCTGGGCAGTAGAAGATATAAGGAGTGTCTGGATATATTGAATTATATTATAGAGATCCCGAAACCGGACAGTCTGCGTTATTATGATCTGAATGCGTATATTGGTATGAACGATATATTCTGTGCTATAGGCACTACTGAACTTGCGCAGACTGCTCTTTCAAAGGCTGGAGAAACATTGGAAGTCATTGAGAGTTCATGTGACAAAGGTGTCTACAAGAAAAGCTATGTCCGTCTGCATATGGCCCGCTCGGTCCTGCTTCAGACTTTCGGTGATATTTCTGAGGCGTTAAAGGAATGGCGATTGTTGGAAAATTCATATACCGGATCCTCAGCGTTGAAAATAGCATGGTTAGGTCTTGGAGGCTCTTTATATCAGGATATAGGAGATGAGGATAAGGCCGCACGCTATTTTGCGGAAGCACTTAATGAGCCTTGTTACAATCCGAATAAGACAGCAGTACTGTTGCGTTACATGGCATTGGATATAGGAAATGGCAATTATGAGGGAGCCCTCGACAAGCTCCACAAGTATCAAGATACCGCAGAAGAAGTCGACAATCTCGAAATGCGGGCTATGCTACTTCATGCCGAGGGCGATGCGCTGTATGGCCTTGGGAAATGGAAAGAGGCTTCCGAGAAATTGCAGGAGGTCATATTGCTGGAAGATTCAATATCAAAGTCTGATCATACCTTAATGAATTCGATGCTGGCAGAAAGGATATCTTCGGAAGATTATACAGCATTGAAGAAAAAGGTAGAGACGGCGGAATCGCGGACTCAGAGGGTCATAATAATTTCTCTGGTATGCGGAATGATATTGCTCGGGATATTGTGCCTTATTCTTATTCTGAAGATCCGGGCATCGCGCAAGGCTAAAAATATGGAGACGAGAATGCTACGTTCCGAGCAGGAGAAAGAGACTGTGGCCGATGAGCTTTCGATGCGCAAAAAAGAATTGTGCAACGTGTCTTTGGCGGCCGCACAGACGGAAACCATGCTGATTACCGTACGTTCGGAAATGCACAGGGATTCATCTTCGGCCGAGGAGAGACTGAGGTCTATAGAATCCGTATTGAGGGAATCGACGGGGATATCTCAGCTTCAGGAGAATTTCAAAAATCAGTTCGATGAGACCAACCAGAGGTTGTACACAAAGCTTTCTCTCCATCATCCGGATCTGACAAAGACGGAGATGAACATGGCCGCTTACGTGCTGCTCAATCTTAATTCGAAAGATATCGCCCGGATGACCAACCGCAGTGTCCGTACGGTAGACAACATAAAATACAATCTGCGCAAGAAGCTTGCCATAACAGAGCTGACGGCTCTCTATCTGCGCCTCCTGATGTCGGAACAGTAAATAATTGGAAGTTGTCTTTAATTTTAGGACAAAAATATTATATTTGTCCTAAAATTTAGGACAGTATGGATAAATTATTCTGAAAATTTTCGGAGGTGGGTGTCACAGACGGCGGAGTGGCGGCGTTACGTGGGTGAAAGCAATAATAAGAATGCCACTATGAACTGGAAAAGTTTAGCCGTCGCGGCTCTGACACTGATCTCATACCAATACAATATAGCTGCGGAACCGGTTGCCGCCGAGGCAGCCGGTTCCACTCCGGCCGACGCATCGGAGGCCGATACGGACTCCGTCGCCGGAGCCGGTTATACGGAACTTGACGATTTCGTGATCGTGCAGCGCAAAAAGCTCGTGCAGAGCGACGGTGCGAAGCTTACATATAACGTTACGGAAGATCCTGAAGCCGGAAGTTCTAACATTCTCGATATCCTCCGCAAGGTGCCGGGAGTGACCGTAGATGCGGAAGACAATGTGAAGGTAAACGGACAGTCGAGTTTCAAGATACTGATGAACGGACATGAGGACCCCATGCTTAAGGGTGACATAAAGACTGTTCTGAAATCCTTGCCCGCCTCGTCGATCAAGAAAATAGAAGTGATCTCCGAGCCGGGTGCGAAATACGAGGCTGAGGGCGTAGGCGGCATACTGAACATCATTACCGACAAGAGCCAGAATCTTAGCGGATTCATGACACAACTCTCGGGGTGGGTCAACGCATGGCAGGCGGGAGGATATGTCAATGCCCGCACAAAGGCCGACAAGGTGATGCTCGACGCCACGGTCAGCTATAACAACGGGAATGTATGGCCCCGCTCCTCGTCACAGATGCGTGAGACGGAAGATCTGACAGGAGGTCCCAACCGCCTTATGCGCAGTGAGTCAAAGTCGAAAAACGGCTGGGACTATACGGGCGTGAGCCTGAATATGTCGTGGGAGCCGGACACTCTGAATCTTGTCACGTTCTCAGGATATTACTCCAACAATAACTGGAACAACATCGGAGGTGAGGACCGTACGATGTTCGGCAACGACATGTCGACTCTCTGGAAACTGCGCCGTGACTTCGATCTGCAGGGGCGTTACAACGGAGTCGGGTTCTCCGCTTCATACCAGCATACGTTCGGACGGGAGAACCACACGCTTGTCGCCTCATATGAATATGATTACGGACGGCAGCATCAGAATACGGACTATTACTTCAAGGACATAGAGGGAGAATCAGGCGAGCCTCCGTTCTCGGCCAACCGGGAAATGGGCGGATACGGCACACATATTTTCCAAATCGACTACTCGAATCAGATCAACAGCCGTCATCTGTTTGAAGCCGGTGGAAAGATCAATCTCAATCCTTCGCACGCTGACCGGCGTCCTTACTTCGGAACGGATATCTCTGATGCGGTGATGCCGGAAGATATGCGTGTGGACATGAAGCAGTTCAAGGATATATATGCCTTGTATTCTTCCTGGACAGGATCGTTCGACAAGTGGAATGTCAAGGCCGGTCTCCGATACGAACATACACGGATGGGCCTCCGATACAGAATCGGCGATTATCCGGATTTTACCACACGTCTCAACGACCTGGTGCCCAACACTGCGATAAGTTATAATTTCACACAGGCCTCAAGTCTGCGCATGGCCTATCAGATGCGTATATCGCGTCCGCAGCTGTGGAATCTGAATCCATATGTCAATGTGATGACGCCGGGCCAGATCACTTACGGCAATCCGGATCTCAAAAGCGAGAAAAGCCACAACGTGTCGCTGGCTTATTCCAACTACGAAGGAAAATTCTCGGGAAGCGCGAAAGTCACTTACATGTATGTCGATAATCTGATCAACGACGTTATCTTTATGAAAGACGACATACTTAACTCCACATATGCCAATGTCGGAAAGTCTCACAGTTTCACGGCGGATCTCAGCGGGGACTGGAACATAACCGACGCCCTCCGGTGGTCTCTCTACCTTTCGGCCAGCTATAACTATCTCTCGGCCAGTTCGGAGATGCTCAGGCACAAGAATTGCGGATGGCAGTATTACGCCAACACGAGCATCAACTATACGTTGCCGTGTAAAGTCCGGCTCAGCGGCTACGGCGGCTTCTATACTCCCTGGATCGATCTGCAGAGCAAAGGAGCCAACAACAACTATTATTACGGGCTTGGAGCGAGCCGGTCTTTTCTCAAGGATGACGCCCTGACTCTTCAGTTAAGTCTCGGCAATATCCTTCCGGCCTACAGGACAAACGGCTATACGCAGGCGGACGAGACTGCGAGACTCACGAGCCGGAGCCGATACAGCCAGTGGAATGTCGGGTTGAGCGTGTCGTTCAAGTTAGGCGGTCTGACAGCCGGTGTCAAAAAGACGGCGGCCAATATAGAGAAAGAGTCTTCCGGGGCTCAAGGCGGTCAGGGCGGCGGAAAATAAAAGATGTCAGAAAACGTAAACAACTGATAAGAAAGAATGACAGAGCAGGAATTCCGACAACGGGTGCTCCCTCTTCAGCGGCTGATGTATGGCGTCGCGCTGAAGATGGGTATGCCTCCCGACGATGCAGCCGATGCCGTGCAGGAGACACAGGTGAAGCTGTGGCGGCGTCGTGACGGAATTCCTGACGACAGCGGAGAACTGAGGCTTTACTCCATTGCGGCCCTGCGCAACGAATGCATCTCGATGCTCAGAAGAAAAAAGCCGTCGGTCGCTCTTGAAGAAGCCGCCGAACTCCGGGCCCCGGAAGAAACCTCTTCCACAGAATACAGAGACACCCGCCGACGGATCGAAATCCTGATCGATTCCCTTCCTCCGGGCCAAGGCAGAGTGATACGTCTGAGCAGTTTCGGCGGCCTTGACAATTCGGAAATAGCGGAGGCTACAGGACAAACCGAGAACAATGTGCGGCAGCTTCTTTCACGAGGCCGGAGAAGGCTGAGGGAACTGCTCGATATAAATTAAAAATCTTTCCTCATGATTATGACTGAATATAAAGAAATAAGAGAAATACTCGACCGGTGGTACGAAGGTCTTACCGTTCCCGACGAGGAGCGGCGGCTTTTGGAGTTCTTTTCGGCAGATCTGGAATTGCCGGAGGATCTGGAGGCGGAACGGAATATGTTCCGGGCCATAGCTGCCACCGATGAGGCGGAGACCGATATTCCCGCCGGACTCGCCGCGCGCATTGACTCGGCGCTTGAGGCCGAGATGGCGCGTGAGCGCAACGCGGTATCCTCTCCCTCGAAATGGCGTCTGCGCATTGCGGCGGTATGCGGGGCGGCCGCCTGTCTGATGGCCGGATGGCTGACAATCCGCACTCTTGTCGGCACAGCTTCCGGTCTCGACAATCGGAGTGAGCGCATGGCGGTCAACGCACCTGCCCCGGTGATCTCTCCTGTCAAAGAAGCGGCGACTTATACCGTTGAGCCGGAGCCTGAACCTACTGCCGTATCCCCGGACAAAGGCAACGTCAAGTCGAAGCCGGTATATTCCGCGCCCAAACCGGCACCGCACAAAAGACATCTGATAGCGGCGGAGGCGGATACACCGGCGGATGAGGATATGTTTCTGTCGCAGGCCGAGGAAGAACAGCTTATCGCGGACAATTACCATGTCGTCGAGGATGAACGTGAGGCCTATGCCATCCTTAACTCGGTGTTCGCCCGTCTGGAGGGGAGCATGGTCGAAGAGAACTATCGTATCGGCGACATCAGCGCCCAGTATGAGATGGAAATGACTAAACTTTATAATTAAAAACATGTCAAACTCTATAATAGAAACCTTATGATAACGAAAGAATATAAATCTCTGACGCGGACTCTGGCCGTCATGCTCGTCTTAACGGCTTCGGTATTTCTGTCAGTTCCCGTCATGGCGGAAGATGTTTTTGCCGATCTCGCCGGCATGAGTCATGTGGAGAGCACATATGTGTCCGGACGGTTCGCCCACAACAAGAAGTACTGGTACAGCAACTCGGGAATGCACAAGATGGATCTCAGCCGGGGATTCTCCTCTCTCTATTCCTATCAGTGCTATTCGGAAGAGGCTGTCACAAAGGCCCGCGATATTCTTAAGAAATATCTTAAGAAGAATCCGGATATCGAGGTGATGATGAAGACCACACAGGGCATGCAGGAATATGTGGTCTACGAGAAATTTGTCGACGAAGGCAAGAAAGTCGAACAGATGATAATATGGAACAGCGACGCTTCCAATGTCTGCGAGATCGTCGTGATCAACTGGGACAAGGGGCTGGAGAGAGGCACCGCCCGTTATTCCGATGAGGATATTCCCGAATCTGTCCCTTCGACAATGCCGATGAACTTCGGCAATTTCAATCTTGAGTCCCTTGCCTCGCTTGGCGAGACTCTCGGTGTGGAGATAGCCGAAAGCATAGGGACGGTTTTCTCGGATGCGGACTGGAGCTTTCTTGAGAATTATGATTGGGAGAGTGCGTTCAAAGGAATTGTGAAAAATGAAGACAAAGAATGAGTCTATGAGACCTACAGCCAGAGCCAGAGATATAGTGGCGCAGGCATGTCGCGCGGCTGCTGCTGAGAATCGTGCGCCGAGAGTCCTTTTCGTGTGTCTCGGAAATATATGCCGCAGTCCGGCGGCGCATGGCATAACCGAGAGTCTTGCCGGGAGCCGCGGTGTGGCGGTTGAATGTGATTCCGCAGGATTTTATGGCGGCCATGCCGGCGATCTTCCCGACCGCCGCATGCGCGAGGCGGCTTTTGCGCGGGGCTACCGTCTGGAGCACAGGGCGCGCCGTATCCGCCCCTATGATCTTGATGATTTCGATATTGTCATAGGGATGGATGACAATAACATATCGGATCTGAACCGCCTTGCCGACAGCTGTGAACGCGAACGCAAGATCGTGCGTATGACAGACTTTGCCGCGCGACATCCGGAATACGATTCCGTGCCGGATCCATATTACGAGGAAGCGGCAGGTTTCCAGCTCGTCCTTGACCTTCTTGAGGACGCCTGCGGAGAACTCACAGGCATGATCGCTGAAACTCAAAAACATTGACTGTCATGATTACGAAAAGAACAGCCGCCGCCACAGTGGCCGCGCTCATTGCATTTATGTTTACAGCCGGACTCTCGGCCAAGACAAAGACGCTGTCGCCCGGTGACGACCTGTCGCAGATCGTCAACCATACGTCAGCCGATGTGAAATATACGGTAGGAAAGCCACATGTCGAGATCTCAGGTCCGGAGTCCGTGCTCCGCTATATAAAGGTAGGTGTCGCGAATCGGTGTTTGAAGATACAATATGCCGGCGATCGTCAGTGGGAGTCGGATGATGTGGAGATCAAGGTATCGGCAGAGAATGTCGGGAGTTTCATCGTATATGGCTCGGGCGATATAAAGGCGGACCGCATAGAGGCAGTCAGCGTATCGCTGCAGACGTTCGGTTCTGGCGACATAACGGTCGGGGACGTTTTGAGCACAGGAATCCAGATCGGAATATACGGTTCGGGCGACATAACCGTGAACAGTGCCGAGGCTTCCACCGTGAAGGCTCTGATACAGGGCTCGGGCGATGTGACGGTGCGCAAGATAGAAGCCTCATCGGTCGAAGCCACAAGTCAGGGTTCGGGCGACATAGCCATGCCGTCGGTCGAGGCATCGGCGCTCAGGGCCACAAGCCAGGGTTCGGGCGGCATAATACTTGGCGGCGAGGTGTCGACGGCCGTGCTGACCGGTCAGGGTGTCGGCGATATAAACGCGCGCCGGCTCAAGACGGTCAAGACCACCAAGATACAGCAGGGACTCGGCGATATCAACAACTGAGGCTCCGCAGAGCAAACCTTTCGCAGTGACAGCGGTCTAAAGAGAAACATGCTCCCTGAAACATATTCAAGGAGTGAAACGAATCAGACATGAAAAAATTTTTGATGACTATGGCCGCTGTCCTCGGCATATCGGCCGGTGCATGGGCGCTTACTCCCGCGAGTTTCCCGGGCGGAGATGCAGCCGAGAAGGAATATATCGCGCAGAACATGAAGTATCCTCAGACTGCCCGCGACAACGGCATAGAGGGAGTGGTATGCGTCATATTTACGGTCAAGACCGATGGTTCCATAGGCAATATAAAGATCAAGCGCATGGTCGATCCCGATCTTGAAGGTGAAGCGATCAGACTCGTGAAGCAGATGCCGAAATGGACGCCTGCCAGCGACAACGGCAATCCTGTGGAAAGCACCGCCGAGATCGATGTCTCTTTCAGCCTTGATTGAAACGGTTGCGGTCGCGGTCGGTTTTTTTGCGTAGGGTTTCGGCGAAAGCCTCCTCAAGATCTATGCCGGTCTGATTGGCGAGGCATGTCAATACCCAGAGCACATCGGCCATCTCTTCACGCAGATTGGCTCGGGGATCCGTAAGATCACCCGGTTTGGCTATCTGATCGCCATATGTACGCGCCATTACCCGTGCGAGTTCACAGGTCTCCTCGGCAAGTATCACCATATTGGTGAGTTCGGAAAAATAGCCGCCTCCGATGGTCTTTATCCATCGGTCGACGGCTTTTTGCATTTCTTCAAGTGTCATATCAGTCGGAGGGCACGCAGTTCATCATATATTTCCATACCTGAAAGAGTGCGTCTGCGCGACAATGTGCGTGCGAAGTCCTCGATGGCGGGATGAAGGCGCCGGTTAGCAAAAATACGCCTCATTCCTGTCATGGTCTTGCGGTAGAGCGTATCGACTTCGTCGGCATCGAGCGAGCAGGAATCCGCGCCTTCCGCTTCCATTTCCATACGGATGGTGTCGAGGATATCATCCGGCACTTCCTTGCCGAGACGCACCATGGAGCGGGCCATGACATTAGAGACCACCATGGCGGAGGTAATGTAGAAATTATGTATCAGATTGCTCCATGTGGATTTCGGAGATATGGAGGGGGATCCGGAGAAGTAATATTCATGAGAGAAAGAGACCATCGGGCCCTCCGCATCGAGCGACACACCGGCAATGCGGTCAATCGCATCGAGCGCGGCGAGCGAGATCGCCATTCCGGCGAGGCCGTATGCGCGGTCATCTTCGTTGAGATATGCGAGAGTAAGTTTGTCTGTGCTCATTTTTTCTGTGATGAGAAACCTAATTTTCTAACGTCGGGAGGGGAGGTAATGTTTTAGAATCTGACACCTATTCCTGCCGACAGACGTATGCCGGGTTCCGGCAGACCGGGAGCGTAGATATTCTCACGGTTCATCAGGTTGTCGGCCTGAAGCCATATATCGAAGTTCTCCGTTATCGAATATGAGGCTCCAAGATTGAGCATTATGAGATCAGGGATTCTTTTGGTCATGATCAGATCACTGTTGAGCGGTGTCGAGTCGGCGTACCAGGCATGGACGGAATATCCGCGGACGCCCCTGTAATTAACGCCGAGACGGAACTTGAGCGAACTCCATGGATTGGTCTCCAGAGTGGCGTCGGCTGTCCAGCGCGGCCGGTCGAAACCGTTGAAATATCCCGTTGTGCCGTTCTGGGGCTGATAACGGCCTTCGGCGGAGATGCTGAAATAGCGGCCCGCGTCATATCCTGCCTGCAATCCGACAGAGAATCCGGAGAGATTCGATTTGCCGTCGGGTGCCGGCTCATAGCTGACCGGACGGCCGTCGGATACTTCCGGCATGTCGCCGAGAGTGGCGTCATCGTTCAGGAAAGGCATGTACATTCCTCCGAAATATTGTCCGCGGCTTGTGCGGTAGGCCACATCGAAACCGGCATGGAAACCTGAGAAAGGTCCGAACGAGAATCCAAGACGGGCATCGAGAGGACTATAGACGGGCGCCGTTTCGAAAAGTCCCGGCATCTGATAGTAGTCGAGTTCATAATCTCCAGCGAGAGTATGGAGCTCGTTGCCTCCAGTGAGATGGAGGAATATGGTCGCCGGGCCCGCGTTGTAATCCAGTTTCACGCTCGGGGCGATATGGAAGACATTGTAGCGGTCGGTTTCAGGTCCGGCATTGAAAGTCAGATCGACCTTGGCTCCGATCCTGATGTCGAGTCTTGAACGTGTGAAACGGTAGAAAGGAGTGAGCGACAGCATGGCGTAGGTGTCCGGAGTGTCCGGTACCCAGCCGTCGGCCGGATATGTGCCGCGCGCTTCATAGTCGCCATATGAGAGTATGTCGGTCGCAAGGTCGATCCCGATGCTTGATTTGGCCGATGTCGGGAATACTATGCCACCGTCTATGTCGACATGAGTCTCACGGCCGCCCGTCAGGGCTTCAGGCGTTCCGGCCGTGCCCGGCAGATAGAGACGCCTGTATCCGAAACAGCGGATGCCGGCGGCGGCGTTCCAGGAAATGTCGTCGAGCGCGGCGGCGGAATTCCATGACACGCGGGCCGAGATATCGTTGAGCGTCTGCGTCGGTGCGCTTGCTGATTTTTCCGATGAAGTGATATCGTAGCCGAACGGATTATAACCGTAATAATTGAAATTTCCTATATGGTAATCGACAGCGGCGTCGAGACGGCCTTTGCCGTCGAAGAGATGACTAGCATAGATCCCTATCGCCTCGTCATAACGCCACATGCGGGTGTCTGCCACTGACGGGGCGAGATCCGGCTTCCAGAGCGAAGTCGAGTTGTGCTGGAGACGCAGGCCGAGAACCGTCTTGCGGTTGTCGATGATCCTGTATCCTGCCGAGAGAGTGCTTTCGAGCCACGAGCCGAGTCCGAGTTCAAGGTATCCCCTTGAATCCGACCAGCGCCGTGTGTCTTTCCATCCCGTCACGGGCACAGGGATGGCCTGTGGCGTGAAATCGGCGTGTACTCCGGTAAGAGAATAGTCGAGTGTTGACTTTTCAAGAGGAAATCTCACGGGCCGCGGGAAGACTCCTATGCGGTCCTGCGGAATGAATTCGGGAACATATTTTCCCTCCACGTTGATGTTCTGGTCATACTGGGCCCATGATTGAAAGGCCGGAGCGGCGAGGAGAAGCAGTGACAGATATCTTGACTTTATCATTTCCATTTCTTGAGACGTGAGGAGATCATTGATTTTATGTCTGACTCTGTGCCGGGATAGTTTTCCTGAAGGCTGAGTATATATTCCCGTGCGAGAGTTTTCTCGCCAAGTCCGTAATATGAGTCGGCGAGCGTGATGAATCCGCGTGCGAGCCAGTACTGGTGGGGCGTTCCGGTCTCGGTGAATTCCTCCATTCTGTCGCGGGCACCGGAGAAGTCGCCCCTGTCGGCCATGTTCTGCGCCAGGATTACCGCCGCCTTGCTTCCCGGCAGCGATGTCGGATTCAAGGCGAGACGCTCATATATGGCTTCGGCCTCCTCCTCGCGTCCGAGGGCGGCGAGAGCGTCGGCCTCGTAAAGGCTTATGTCGGCGAGTTCGTCGGCTTCGAGGCCTCCCGCATGGCGTATNNNGTCCGGCCTCGTTCATCGCCGCCGCCATGCGCAGAAGTTCGTCTATGTCGACGTCTTCGGTGACTCCGAGACGTTTCTTGTAGGCGTCCGCCGCCAGTTCGGGGCGGCCGGTCTCTTCATAGGTCGTGGCCAGTTCGAGAAGAGCTTTCGAGAGCCATCGTGAAGAGGGATATTCGCTTTCGATACGTGTCAGATCGGCGATCTTGGCTTTCGTGTCGCCTGCCAGACCATGGAGAATCGCGCGGCGGTAGAGCGCGTAGTCCGTATCGTTGGCGCCGTCGGCTGACGCACGGGAGAAAAGAGAGGCCGCCTCGCCATACGCGCCCGTGTAATACAGACAGTCGGCCCTGCGGATGCGGGCGTCATCGACAAGCTCTTCGGGAAGAGCGGGGCGTGCCGCCAATGCGGATGCGAAATCGGATGCAGCGCCCTGATAGTTCTTCTGCTTATATTTGGCATATGCAAGGTCATAGAGACCGAGCGCACGGTTGTCGCGCGACGCGTCATCCCTGACGAACGCCTCGTAGCTCTGCTGTGCCTCGCGGAAACGGCCCAGAGAGAAAAGAGCGTCACCGAGCCATAAAGAGGCCTGCGCGGCGATATTGCGGTCATACCTGCCGAGCGACACGCACTGGCGTAGATAATCGACCGCCTTGTCCGTGCGTCCGTTGGTCGCTGCCTCTATGCCCAGTTCATAAAGAATCTTCTGCCGGGTAGACAGCACCGATGCGTCGGGATTGCGGATAGCGTCGATGCATTGGAGCGCCTTGGTGTAATTGCGGTCGTTGAAATAAGCGGTGGCGAGATATGCCTCCACTTCAGGTGTGTATTCCGAGTCGGGATAGAGACTGACGAATTTCTCAAGCAGTTCGGAAGAAGATGAGAAAGGCACTTTGCCGCCGCGTGTCAGTGCGGTCACGTAGTTATAGAGGGCCGTCTCGCTGACTTGCGGGTCATAAGCCATGCGGTTTGCCTTCTCGAATGCCAGGGCGGCGGAAGAGGCGTTGCCCTCTTTGAGATAACACTGCCCCAGATAGAGCCATGCGCTTTGGCCGATCTTGTCCTGACGGTCGGTCAGACATGAGAATTTCGCGATTGCGTCGGCGTAGTTCCCGTCGGAATAGTCAATGGCCCCGAGAGCATAGAGCGCGTCGGGCGCAGGTGTCTCTCCGGCCTGGTCCACATAGTTGAGAAGGAAAGAGCGTGCCGTGTCGGGATCGCCTGTCTTGAAATAGCTGAGACCGACCACACGGTGCATTTCGGGCGCGAGCTCAGGAATGGGATGTTTACGCAGCAGAGAGGAGCCATGACTGATGACATCCTTGTATTGGCCGCGTGAATACTCGATCTGAGTCATGTAATACCCGGCCTCCATGCCCTCTATGCCCGGTTTCACCCGGCTGAATCCATCGTATGCGCGTGTGAAGTCACCGTCGATATAGTCGAGATACGCGTTGTAGAACCAATAGGCGTTCTCATAGCCTGCGGCGTCACGCAGGGATCTGACAAGCGGTCTGGCTTCGGCGTAATATCCTGTCTTGATCATGCACAGCGCGCGGCGGTAGTTGTAGAGCAGCCGGCTGTCACGATTCAGCCGGTCGGTATCCAGCCGGTTGTATGCCTCGAGCGCGTCGGGCCATTCGTGGCGGAAGAAATAGAAATCGCCGATGGCCAGACTTGCCTGAAGCGCAAGAGGCGATGCCGGGTATGTTTCGGCGAATTCAATGAGCAGCCTGAGGCATTCCGGATCATTGCGCTGATAATATGCGTCGGCGAGCAGGAATGTGAATTCCTCGGCTATGGCCGGAGAAAGAGCCACTTGCTGGGTGTCGAGATGCCGGAGCTGGTCTATTACGCCGGCGTAATTGCCGGCATCGCGCATGGTACGGGCCCGCTCCATATAGCCAATACTCTGAAAAAAGAATTGATAGCTTTATTTGGTCCCACCTGCCCGGATCGGACCGGCCCTTATGGAGGACCTGATAGTTCATATATNNGCCTGATGCGACGGGAGAGAATCGGTCGGAGCTTGCCGACACCTGTGCGGCCGCGGGAATGGCGACGGCCATTGCCGTGGCCGCTATGATGGTCTTTGCAAATTTCATGAGTAATTCCGAGTATATGTTCGAAGAAGTGATTCTGATATTCAACACGATTCTCTTGAAATCACTTCAAAAGCAAAATTACTTAAAAAATAAGTAATTGACAAGAATAATGCGTACAAGTGTGCCGGAGTGCGGGCATCATCTTGCGTTGTATGCCGCAAGGGCCGCCTCAAGCGTGTCGAGGGCTTTGGCAAGATAAGGGATATCATGGACATATGCTATACGCACCTGATTCCGGCCCGATTCCCTGTCGGTATAGAAGCCTGAGGCCGGAGCCATGAAGACAGTGGCTCCGTTGTGGCTGAAGCTTTCGAGACACCAGCGGCAGAATTCATCGGCGTCCTCCACCGGGAGGGAAGCGATGGTGTAGAAGGCGCCCATCGGCATGGGGGAGTAGCAGCCGGGGATCCTGTTGATGCGTTCGATCAGGAAATTGCGGCGCTCAAGATATTTTTCATATACCTGACGCATATATTCCTCGGGAGTGTCTATCGACGCTTCCGCCACGATCTGGCCGAGAAGAGGCGGACTGAGGCGTGCCTGACAGAATTTCATGACATTGGCGCGGACTTCAGGATCGCGGCTCACGAGCGCTCCGATGCGTATGCCGCATTCGTTATAGCGTTTGGAGACGGAGTCTATCAGCACGGCGTTTTCCCGTACCTGGGGAAGACTCATGACGGAAATGAACGGCTGGTCGGAATAGCAGAATTCGCGATAAACCTCGTCGGAGAACAGAAAAAGGCCGTGCCTTGAGGCCAGATCTGCTATGGCGTCGAGTTCCCCGCGCGTGTAGATGTAGCCCGTGGGGTTGTTGGGATTGCATATCAGTATTCCCTTGGTGCGCGGGGTTATGAGCCGTTCGAATTCCGATACCGGAGGAAGGCGGAACCCGGTCTCGATGGTTGTCCTGACCGGTATGATGCGGGCTCCGGCCGATATGGCGAAAGCCATATAGTTGGCATATGCCGGTTCGGGGACGATTATCTCGTCTCCGGGATCGAGACAGGCCATGAACGCGAACAGCACCGCTTCCGAACCGCCTGCGGTCACTATTATCTCTTCGGGCCGGATGTCGAGGCCGCAACGGCTGTAATAGGCCGACAGTTTCAGTCGCAGAGATTCCATACCGTCGGACGGCGAGTATTCGAGCACATCGCGCGAGATGTGCCTTAGGGCCTCGAATGCCTGCGGAGGTGTCGGCACATCAGGTTGTCCTATATTGAGACGGTAGACGAATGTGCCGCGTAATTCGGCGTCATGTGCCGCTCCTGCGAGACGGCGTATAGGTGAGGCCGGCATTTCGAGACCTCGTCTTGAAACTGTTCCTTTCATCAGATACAACAGAGTAATTTAAACAGCATTGAGAAACTATAGTCTGTTTCCTGGGAATAACAAAGAGGAGCCGCATTCGGGGCGGTTCCTCTTTGTTTAACGGATTGTAATGAGTCTTGTTTTAAACAGCCTCTTATTTTACTATCATTTTGATGGTCTTGTCGCGGGTCTCGCCTGCCGAGTTTCGGCCTGTGAGACGTGCGATATATATGCCGGAAGAAAGGTCTGTCTCGATCTGGCCTGCATAGCCGTCAGCGTTGAGTCCGCTGAACAGAGCTACCTGTGTTCCGGTCACGCTGAACACACCGATTGTCAGATCTTCCGTGCCTTGGGGTGCGGAATATGTGAAATATCCGTTGCCGTATGCCAAGGTCATAGCCTCCAATGCCGCCGGAGTCTCTATGCCGGTGAGTATTCCGGGTTCTCCGAGTTCCACGTTATATGTCTCAAGAGGATTGAGTCGGGGAAGACGTACATACGCCGTGCGGCTCGCGGGATCGACATAATAAGCGTTTGTAGTGCGGGTCGCATTCTGCACGTCATCGAGAGATGTCGCTTTCTCGATTTTCGAATATGACCACGGAGTCTCCGATGCCTCGCGCATGGGTGCGTTTCTTTTCTGCGTCTGCTGATCGTAGAATCCGATATTGTCCAGATTGACGCCGGTNNATGTCGACAGCATGTATCCGGAGCAATACGTCTTGTGTCTCATACATACCTTCCCAGCCGTTGCCCTCACGGTCTATATAGAGGAGAAGGCTGTTGTCGGCTCCTTTGCCGGAGAAACGGGTGACGACATATTTACCCTCTTCGATGGTGTTGACGCTCTTATGGTCGTCGTCGAAGAATATGCTTCCGTCGGGAGTGCTGCTCTTTGTGGGGAAATAGTCTACTGTAAGCTTGTCGGTCTCGATTTCTGCAGTATTGGTGAATTTGTCCTGACGATAGCGGGTAACGAATGAGCCGCGGCGCATGAAATGCGGAAGCACTGATGTCGGAGCATTATAATTTACGCTCTGGTGGCTGGTGTAGACTGTCTTGAAGTCGTTCATGTCGAGCCATTCACCTTCAGGGAAGGTTATGGATTTAGACGTTCCATTGTCGAGTACGGGAGCCACATATACGTCGGGTCCCCAGAGATATGCGTCGATGCAGTCTGCGAGTTTCTCGGGATTGTCAATGTCGGCGAAATTGGCCGGGCGTGCGATTGGCGTTCCGAAACGTGTGTATGCATACGACTGGGAGTAAGTATAGGGTAGATATGCGTAGCGCAGATTGATTGCATCGCGCACGTCATCACGTACACTTGCGTATTCGTCTCTCCATACTTCCGGTCTGTCTTGCGAATGAGTACGCATAGCAGGATAGAAAACACCAAGTTGCACCCAACGGCGGTAAAGGTCAGCGTCTGTGCCGGTAGAACTAAAACCTCCTATGTCTGATCCGAGATAGCTGATGCCCGACATCGCGGCGCTGACAAGCGCAGGGACCTGAGCTTTGAGTCCGGCCCATGAGCGGGCTATATCGCCGGTCCAAGGAAATGTGTTGAAGCGCTGCATACCTGATGTGCCGGCACGTGGCATCAGAATGAAACGGGTATCGGGAGTCTGTTCCTTCATGGCCTCGAAGGCTATCTCGGTCCAGCGGTTGCCGTATTCGTTGTTCATCTGGTCGACGCTGCTGCCGTCGGAATAATGGCTGTCGGAGTCATGCCTTTCAGGTTCGCCGAGGTCAAGCCACCAGCTTTCAATGCCTTCTAAAGTGCGCTTTTTATACAGGTCTTTGAACCAGTCCGTCGCACCCTTATTTGTAATATCAATAAGACCGACATGAGTTGATTTAAGCCACTCCATGTTGTTGACATGTTCGTCAGCAAGGTATCCTGCATCTTTGAGATAGTCGTAGTTGCCGCTGTTGGTAGTGAAATATGGCTCTGTGATCGCTATGGTATGTACATTCTGATCACGGAAATTCTTCATCATTCCTACGGGGTCCGGATACGCATCCGACCAGTCTATNNTACGTCCCATTCCGGTAGGCCCATAAGTATTGTCTGATTCCCAAAAGTGTTTGTCGGTCTGCCAGTGGATGTCGAAGACGATACCGTCAATAGGGATGTCGATGTCTTTGGTCTGGCTGATGGCCTTTTCCGCTTCATCACGTGTAGCGAAGCTGAATTTGGAGGTGATGTATCCGAGCGACCAGAAGGGGGGGAGTTCCTGAAGGCCGGTGAGGCGCGTATAGTTCTGCATCACGGTTTCCATCGAACCGCGTCCTCCTTCCATGATGCCGCCCCCGATGAAGTAATATGCGATAGGATCCATGCTCCCGCTTTCGTAAGATGAACCGGTTCGCGAGGGGTATATGTGGGCATTGCGGTAATGGTCGTCGAAATAGACGCCATATCCGCGAGTCGAGACATAAAAAGGAACACATATGTTACGGGTGGTGGAGGTGGAAGATCCCTGTCCCCAGTTGCCGTCCTGGTTGTTGTTCATGGTCATGGTGTTGCCGTCCCAATTCACAAGATTGCCGTTATATCCGCCGCCATAGAACGCCTCATCATCCATCTGGTCGAAAGATACCTGCACTTTGCCTGTCGAATTTACAAGCCCTGAAAGTTCACGCAGATAAAGATTGTCGTCGGAATCGTGGAACGCTATCTGGCATGTAGCGAGGTCGACATGTATTTTTACGCCGTCCTCTACATTTATAAGCAATTCATCGCTTCCGAGAGAGGTGGAAAATGACGGTTTTTCAAGATAGTCGTCGATCACGGATATCGAAGGCCGTTCTTCCTTGTTTGCGGCACCGTTCTTGAGAGTAAAGATCTTTATGACATCGGGTGACATAGGCGTGATCTCTATTGTCCCTCTTTCAGCGGTGACACACACTTTGCCCTCGATTGTCTCATGGCTTATGTATGCTCCGAGACCGGCGGCAGGATCGGCTATCTGACGCAACGTTATAAATTGGTCAGTTTTACCATGCTGCTTTATCGTACCCTTCTGATTGCGGAATATAAGCGCGATTTTCGAGAACCGCTCATCGGAGTCCGCCCCGAACCATTCGGCTATCGATGGGGTGAAGCTGAAAGAATAGAGATCACCATCCGGATCCACTCTTGTCATTTTGTATTTTTCTGTTGCGTTTTCCCATTCATAAGGCGATGTATGAGACCATGTCTTGTCATCGTCCCCTTTTTTGATAAGACCGATGTAGAGGTATATGTCGTCGGTATCTTTGAGCAGACTTCCGTTAACGAAAGCTCTGTTGAAATAGAGAGTGGCCTCCTGAAGCTGGGTGGGATTTTCCGGTTCTATCCAGAATTCCGCCTCGCGGATAGCTGTTGTCGGGTCATATTCAGAGACGTCGCCTTTGTCGCCGCTTATGGTGTATACGTGGCCGTCGACGACTTTGAACTGCGATGTCAGGTTCTGCTGCTCCGAACCCGCGAGAGTATAGAACTGGCAGTAGAGGGATGCGTTTTCGGGAGCTTCGAAATCATAGTCGAAGATGCTGCTGTTGAGGAAGGAGGACATCGTTCCGGTTATGGCAGGACTTACGCCTGTGATTTTGACCTGAATGTTGTCCCATCCGACATTGTTGTGGAAATGTATCGTGTATTTTACTGTTTCCACGGGGTCGGGATCGACATGTCCGCTATAAAAGCCCTGGTCTCCACCTGATTTAGTGTAAACATGTTTGTTTACAAATGAAAAATTCTCAGATTTAGTATTGTCTCCGTCACCGGCATTGAAAAGGATACCGGAAGTATTGGCAGGTATCCTCAATAGCCATACATTGTCTTTATAGATCTTCATAGCTGTTCCTGGCCAGCTGGAAGAAGATGAGCCTCCCCAATAGTGGACGTGAGGCGTTTCCCAATTTGTAGATGAATTGTCATAATAGACATATCCGTCGTTTTGGGCGAACATAGAGAAGGTCATTGCGAGAAGCATTACAAGGAATGTCCCGCAACGAGTTCGTAGGTTTGAAAAAAACATGATTGGTAATTAAAAGTTGATTAAAAGGTTGTTAGGTCGGGACCTCTCGGTCCTTTGGGAAACGAGTGGTATTCCGATTGCAAAATTATGCAAAATTAATAATAAATGCAACTAAATGCCCACACATATACCATTGGAGTCGGTTAGTTTATCATTTAAGCAGTTGGCCTGATGCTGTTTGGAAAATAAAATTAATAAATGGTGAAGAAAGATTTGGCAGAATGGAGAAAAATGTTTAACTTTGCATTTGCAAAGCGATACGAATCCGAGGAGATTTATAATTCGCCAATAGGAACATATTCGCCAAGCGGACATAATGGAGAGGTGGGTGAGTGGCTGAAACCACCAGTTTGCTAAACTGACGTAGGAGCAATCCTACCACGAGTTCGAATCTCGTCCTCTCCGCCAAGCTATCACCAACGTCCTGCAAATATTATATTTGCAGGACGTTTATTATATAGTCCATGTCTCGAAATGTTGTTAAGTCAGGGTCAACGTGCAATTCCGGTTGAAATGTCAAACAGGGGAGAATGCAAAAAGCCCTGCCGAAGCAGAGCTTTATATGTTGCCTTTCAAGGTCACAATTTGTGACCTTGAATATTATTCATATAGGGATTATCTCAGCTTTGAAAGAATGTCATTCGGATTCTGGTGCATCTGGCTGAATGCGACAATCTTCTTGCCGAGATCCTTGATTGAGCCGCCGATGAAATAGACAGTATCGTCGATTATCAGGAAACGGTCATGTACATTCGTGCAATGTCTTACCTCTATTCGTGGGTATTGGGCATTATGTCGGCGTAGGTCATTGCTTATCTGGGAATGGCGCGGGTCTGTATAGATTGTCGCAGATACGTCTTCACCTCGCTTTGTCAAAACTTTCAGTATTCGGTCATCCACATAGTTGTCAATCAGCACGATTCTTCTTGTTGCCTTCCTGATCAAATCGGAAATGAGTGAATATGCGTCGAATATCTGGCCCTCAAAGAAGAACCCTTCAATCGGCTCGGAATCCTTATCGTCAAGGCGCGACAGCACCTCTTCAAATTTTCTGTCATGTTCCGATAGATGGCGATTGACAAGCAAATAATTATGCTCTACGGTTTCAAGCCTTTTGAACATATGCGCATTGCTCATCAGGAAACTGCGCATGGCAGTAAAAGCCCTCATAATGCGGATATTTACCTCTATAGCAGTTTTGGATCGAAGCACACTACTTAACATGGCGACTCCATTTTCAGTGAACGCATAGGGCGGCTTACGATTTCCTCCCCAACTTGATATCACATTTTGTGATCTTGAACTTGATGTCGCAATTTGCGACATCAAGTTTTGTACCTCGTGGTTTGTGAGCTGAATCATAAAATCATCCGGGAAGCGGTCATTATTTCTCTTTACTTGCTCATTTAGGCGTCGTGTTTCTACACCATATAGACGGGCCAAGTCGCTGTCAATCATTACTTGTTGACCGCGAATCACATAAATCAGATTTTCAATTGGCATCAGAGCTGCATTATCGCTATTGCCAATCGGTTCTAATATATTTTTATTTTCGTTTTCTTCCATAGAGGTTGCTTTAAAGTTGTAAAGTTACGAAAAATAATCGGTAAGGCAGCTATTTAGGGTAGGATTCGTCGGACTGTCAAAGTCAGGTGGCAGGCGGTAGTGAGTCGGACTGTATGCAGGCAATATGTGCAGGTCCAAGGTGCATATATGCGTTCGAGCGGGATGTGGCAGGATCAGAAGTTTTCGAGAATGGCCTCGAGGGATTCCTGCGGGTCGAGCTGCATTTTGCGGCGGATGCGGTAACGCGATGTATTGACCGTTTCGGGACGTACGGAAAGAATCTGGGCAATCTCTTTGGCACTCATGCCTACGCGTATGTAGGCGCATAGCCGCAGTTCGGTCTTCGACAGTGCCGGATATGCTTCCTTGAGTGAGGCGAAAAAGAGAGGATGCACCTTGTCGAATCGCAGTTTGAAGTATTTCCAGTCATCATCGGTGGAAAGTTCATTGGAGATTCTATCATTAAGTATTTGGCTTTCAGAGCGTGCTATCTCTCCTTGTTTTTCCATGAGCCGGATCTGCTCGGCGAGTTCCTTGAGTTTGGTATTTTTCTGAGCCAGAATCACCGTATTTGAGGCTATTTCCTTTTCTTTTGCCTCTATTTCTATGGTATATTGACGGTTAAGTAGTTCAAGGCGGCGGTTCTTTTCTTCCTGAAGGCGTCGCTCGGTCATGTTTCTTCTTCTCGAGGTCCAGAGAAGCCACAGGGAAAGAACGAGTACCACGACAAGAAACACGATCAGAGACATGGTCAGGATCGAACGCATCCGGTGTCGCTCTTCCTGACGGCGTAAGGTCTGTTCATAGTCGTTGATAGTCGTGAGATATTCGAATCTTTTTAAATTGTCGATGTTTTCCTGATAATATACTGAATCGTTAAGCATCAGGATCTGCTGGCGGCATATGGAGGCACTGTCAGGATTGCCAAGAGCCGTGTAGCATTTCTCAAGACCTTCCAATATGAATTTCTTGTTCGGATGGTCATTGAGCCTGTCGGCTATGCCATAAGCCTTGGTGTAATAGTCAATGGCCTCGCGTGGCTTTCCTTTATTTAACGACGACAGTCCCAGGGCGACTCTGGAGATGACCGCCAGATTGTCATCGCTTATGCAGTTGCTGATCTCATATGCTTTCTGCGCCGCCGCCGTGTCGTTGTATTCAGATATATGGAATCTCGATACGAGGACGTTGGCGACATAGATTGAGTCGTTGATGACGTATTTGTTCTTTTCAAGACCGTTCAGATAGGACAGACCCTTTTCTTTGTCTCCGAGGAGATAGCTTGTATTGGCAAGGTTTATCAGATTCTTGGTGGAGGCGGCGCGGCTTCCGGCCTTTTCAAAGAGGGCCTGTGCGCGGGAATAATAAATGTCGGCCTCATGATATTCGCCCAGATCCTGAAGAATGACACCCAGACAGACCATAGCCTTGGCGGTCCAGAAATCGTCTCCGAATTTTTTAAGCTTATCAATGTTGTCACGATATAGAAAATATGCGTCGGCGAAACTGCCGCTGTATCTGAAGCAATCCGCTTTCAGCAGCAGGAAGCGGGTATGATCATACGGGTAGCGTGTGGAGTCGCACAAGGCTATGGCCTGAAGGGCCAGTTTAAGGGCTGACGCAGGATCATCTTTTACGGTGACCCAGCCTTTCCAGAAACAAACGCGTGCCCGGGCCTGCCGGGGATCGGGTGTATTGGCAGGTACATAGAGTCGAGATGCTATGGCCTTGAAATCACGTTTGGGCATATCGACAAAAGCAGCCCGCTCCATCATCGAGTCGAATGCCTCCACTTCCTTCCCGAGAGGCGCCCATAGCGACTGGAGCGCATCGGCCCTGCAGGACATCAGGCCGCCGAGCAGTATTGCCGACAATATAAATAGGATTCTTGACATATGACAAAATTACAACAATTTGTCATATCCGCGATGTACAAGCCGTGAAATTTCAGTTACTTTTTGATTTTGTATATCATTTGTCTATATGTATTATTTTTTCGGAAGTCGTGCCCTCCCTTATCTTTGCATCTGAAAAGTTATACATCAATATAATTGACGAGCATATGAGAAATGATTTACTTACCATCGCATTGCTTACGGCGATGCTGCCGTCGGCAGACGCATTCTCCCGGTCGCGTATTCCCGAAGGAATGAGCGAGGTGATTCTTGAAGCGCGTGATGTGTTCGGAAACGGACACAACGGTTTTCAGTTGCTTCTTGATGCCGACCATTCCACCTACGGGAATATCTTTTTCAATCCCGGAAGTTATTTTTTCGGAGACTATTCCGAGTTCGAGTACAAAATACCGGAGAATGCCGACCCTGTAGGGGATACTCCCAACTGCGTGGTCGACGGGGAGGTGTCGGTCTATGTTCCCGCCGGGACCTACGACTGGATGAGCGTCGTGCCTCTATACGAGGGAATGGGCATACCCGCGGGAGACTATGCCGTGGGTGATGATTTTGTTTTCGAGGCCGGCAAGACCTACCGTTTCAAGGCAGGTATGCGTCCTACCCAATATGGGGAAGAGGATTTCATAGCGCTTGAGGTGGAATGTGACTACGGCATATCCTCATTGCAGTTGCCATCTACCGGAATGGGTATGACACGGGCCGAAGATATCGCCGTCAAGGTGATAAACTGCGCTACGTCCGTATCTGAAAATGTAAAGGTATGGTATTCCATAAACGGAGGAGATCCTGTCCGCGAGACATTGCCGGGCACGATCGCTCCGGGCGAAAGTCTGGATTATGTATTCATGACCAAGGCTGACTTCTCCAGTCCGGCAATATATAATGTGACGGCGGGAATCGAGGCCCCCGGAGACATGCTGCCGCTCAATAATACCGTATCGGGAACATTCCGCCATCTGCAGCCGCTCGATCTTCCCTTTGCCTATGATTTCGCATCGAATATGGAAGCATTCGACATGGACTGGATAGTCATAGACGCCAACGGCGACGACAGCACGTGGCGTATTAACGAATGGATAGCCAATCCATCGGGAGCCCAGGGTGTTGCCTCGTGCAGCGGTAACTTCAACGGTGACAAGATAGGAGACGACTGGCTGATATCGCAACCGTTGAATATGTCTGCGGGTACCGGACATGTGTTGCTTGATATACGTTCCGTCTTGGAGGATACTATGGAAAAACTCGAGGTATGCATAGGCGGGTCACCGCGTCCCGAAGACATGCGTGTGCTGGCGACTTTCGAGTTTGCCACAGAAGAGTGGATAAAGAAAGCTGTAAACTTCGATGTGCCGTCCGAAGGCATTTATTATGTCGCCCTTCATGGCGTATCGGAAGCCGGATTGAACATACATGTGGCAGATATTCTCGTCGACAACGGGGAGTTTGTCGGCAAACCGGAGATTACCGTAACCAGAATATTGGCTCCGTTTACCAATTGCGATCTTCCTTCCGACGGTAAAGTCGGACTTCTGATAGAGAATCACGGCACGGCCGACCTAAAGGATTTTACCATTACATGCAATGTAAATGGTCCGGGCAATGCCAAGGCTGTTGTATCGGAGACATTTGATACGGCTCTCTCTCCCGACGGCAAGTCAGCGTTCATGATCGGAGAAGGTGTCGATTTTTCAAAGACCGGTTTTTATGACCTTGACTTCCGTCTGACCGCACAGGATGTCGAAGTGTCCGCCATGTGGATTATAGAATGCCTGGAGCCGTATGCCGATCTTCCGGTCCAGACCAACTTCTCGAACAATGAAAACACCTCCTTCTGGACTATGATGGACGAGGAGGGCTGGCATTATGAGGCCATGTTCAATGACTTCAGCGCCCAGAAGCATGGAGTGGAATCAGGACTGTTGGGCCGCGGAATGACTCTGTCGAATCCTGTAAGAGTAAAGATGTCGTATGTGGCCGCAGGAGGCTGGGAAAATACCGCCCTGACTGTCCTTTTCGGTAAAGCGGGAGATGATCCCTCGACATATGAGACTGCATTTGTGGATGATAACGTGACCAATGAGGCGAAAGAGACAGAATTTACGGTTCCCGTGACTGAACCGGGAAACTACAGTGTCGTGATCGCGGATACCGGCGACAGTGACGCGCGGGCTCATATACGTCTTAACGAGGTGGTTATTTCCGAACTCTTCCCTCATGACCTCAGAGTGGAGGGCGGTGACGGACCAGTATCACGCTATATTCCTGCGTCACATACAGGAAAAAAAGGAGTATATGGCGCGATGGTGACTAACCGTGGCTCGGAACAGATGACAGGCGTCAGAATCGATGCCAAAGTCAATGGCATGTCTGCCGGATCATCGGCTGCGGAAGTCTCGATACCGGCCGGTGAGAGCGTGACAATACCGTTCGAGGCCGAACTTCCGGTTTTCGCAGAGGGCGATACCTTTACATTCGACATTACAGTGTCTGCAAACGAGCCGGATGCCTATATGGCGGACAATACATGGACTTTCCCAGAAATCACCGTTACACGGGACATGTTGTCTACAGAAAATCTCACGGATCTTGTGGATG
The DNA here is from genome assembly GCA_001701295.1 of Bacteroidales bacterium H10. GTDB lineage: Bacteria > Bacteroidota > Bacteroidia > Bacteroidales > Muribaculaceae > Lepagella. Next base: position 34,415 of record DAAV01000140.1, on the reverse strand, counting down.
GCACAGGAGCATATGGCGCACCTCTTTACGTAGGCAATGTATATAATATCGCTGCGCCGTCCGCTCTTACATCAGTGGATTTAGGCCTATGCCACACTGATATGAGCGAGACCGCCGACTCCAGAATCGGACTCAACATATATATTGTAGAAGACGGAAAACTCGGACGACGCATTTTTTCACATGAATGCGCACGCGGAAACGGCGGTTTCCTTAAGATCGACATGCAGGATATGCTGCTTCCCTCCGGTTCTTATTATTTCGAAGCCGCGCAGCTCTCGACTGTCAATTTCGGACTGGCATACGATTCATCATCACCCGAGTCCTGCTGGATGCGAGAGGGAGATGAACTCTCCAAGGTGCAGGGATATCCGCTTGCCATACGCGCGTTCTTCGCCGCCGATGCCAAAGTTTATGCCAAAGATGCGGCTGTCGCGGGTTTTGCAGCTCCGGATGAGGAATCGGCACTCTTCGGCGACGGGGAGACCGTTATAGTCAACGTGCGCAATTCCGGTTCGGAAGATGCGGAGTTTGATGTGGAACTGTCGGTAGACGGGGTCTCGGCAGGAATCAGACAGGTGTCATCGCTCTTCTTCGAGGATATACCTGTGGAATTCACCGGTGTGGATCTGTCTGAACCTGGCACGCATACCCTGGAATGCGTGGTAAGGCTCTCTGGCGACGAGAATGCTTCGAACGACAAGATGACCAAGACGATAGAAAGTGCCGAGCCGCGTGATCCCTATTTTATGGATTTCGAAAGCTGTCATGACTTTGACGCTGCCGGCGACAGACTTAATCCGGCATGGACAACGGAGGATCTGAACGGTGTCAATACCGATCTTTTCTGGCGTTACAATCATCCTAACCGTGGAGTTCCCTGTGGTTTCATGGCATATAACACGCATACAACAGTTCCAAGCATGGATGAGACTCCCATAAATGGATTTTATGCCTATGAGGGAGACCGGTTCGGTGTGGCTTTCTGCTATAATCAGTATGCCGAGGGTGCCGAGGGCCTTGAACACAGTGACGTATGGATTGTTTCTCCTTATCTGCAACTCGGAGACGACACATCGTTCAAGGCATATGTCAAGACTTTCGCTCTTGAGACTCTTCAATCCGAACTCGAGCCTTTCAGCATTCTTGTATCCGAAGAGGCCGACGGGTATGATAGTTTCACAGTTGTCGGCGAGGAGATACGTCGCGCTCCTGTAGAGGAATGGGGACTTGCCGAGGCAGATCTGTCGGCCTACGACAACAAGAAAGTCCGTGTGGCTTTGCGTTATACAGGTGTCCCGATGAACAATACCTGTCTGATGATCGACAATCTCAAGATAGACACGCAGAGATCAGCTGTCGCGGATATCGAGGACGGAAATTCAGACTTGCGTTATGACTCCGCACGCCGGCTGATCATTTTCGGCAACGGAGACCGGGCCGTAGATCTGGAAGTATATACGGTTGATGGCACGCGGGTGGCTTTCGTTTCAAAGGTCTCGACTCTGGATGTATCCATGCTTCCTGCCGGGGTATATGTGGCACGCGCCGGATCATCAGTTCTTAAATTCATGAAATAAGTAGCTACTTAAAAGAATTTCAGTTACATTAATAAATGAATAAATGCCGTTGTCCCGGTCCTTGAATGGATCGGGACAACTTGTGTATAGAAATCCGTTGATAATTAATTCATATTCTTCTTTTTTTGTGTGGAGGGAAGAAATATAGCAGTAAGATGGCTATCAGGGTAAGCAATTCAGCGAGCGGGATCGCGAGCCATAGCCCCGCTTCTCCGATCATCCGGGGGAGGAGGATAAATCCCGGTATCATGAATATGACACCTCTCATAAGCATATACATTATGGATCGGGCCGCCTGTTCGCAACTCTGATAATAACCGATGAAGGTTATATTGGGCGCGAAGAAAAGCGCGCATAGGCCGAGAAGCGGCAATCCTTTGATCGCAAGCGAATAGGCGGTCTCGGAAGGGGAAAGGAATATGGCAGTCAGAAACGGCGAGCCTATCCACATGATCAGAGATATTATCACCCCGCAGAAACATGCCGTCACGATAGCTATTTTCAGGGCCATGCGTACTCGGTCGTACTGTCCGGCCCCATAGTTGAAGCTTATGATGGGCTGTGACGCCTGCGCGACGGCATTGCTTATCGAGAATATGAGAGGGAAAAGATAACACCCCACGCTGAACGCCGCCACACCAGCCTCTCCGAGATAATCAAGAAATATGTAATTGCCTGTGACCATCATCACACCCATTGCAAGTTCCGCGATAAATGTGGCGAGGCCCACTCTTATCATGTATCCAGTGTTGCGCAAAGAGAGCATGAGCGATTTGACTGACATTTTAATACGATAGAACTTCAGTTTATCGGAGAAGAAAATGAAATAGCACAATACCATCAGTCCGGCGACAACGCACGATATTGAGGTGGTTATCGAGGCGCCTTTGATGCCCATGTCAAGAGGGAATACCATCAGCCAGTCGAGAAATATATTTAGAATAGCCGCCACAATCTGGACGCTCATGGCATATTTTGGGGAGCCGTCCAGACGTATGAGCATCATTCCGGCGCATTGCAGATAAAAGAAGACGAGTCCGGGCAGCAGCCACAACAGGTAGTCGGTAGCCAGTCGCTCAAGAGCGGGACTGCACCCCAGGGCATAAAGTACCGGACGTGTGAAGAGCAGTGACACAAGGATGACGATGCCGAATATCATACCGCCGGCAATATATGCCTGTGTCATTATTATTCTGGCACCCTTGACATTGCCCTCGGCCAGGCGTATGCTGCCGATGACGGAGGCCCCGATACCGAACATAAGGCCTATTCCGGTGCAGACGAGAAAAAGAGGCGCGACGATATTGATAGCCGCGAGCGCGTTGCTGCCGACGCCATGACCTACGAACATGCCGTCGCACAAATTCAGCACAGAATTGAATATCATGCCTATGAGTGTCGGGAAAAACATGGACCGGAAAAGCTGGCCGATCTTCCCGTTTCCGAAATCAAGTTTGTCTCTATCCATACCAGTTTCTTAAGAATTGCAAAATTACTGACATCCGGTTGAATATAGCGGGTGCAAAACAATACAGTACGGGTACTTTTTATAACAATTGACGTGATTTGACCGTTTTAGATAGTAACTTTACACAAATGACTGAAAAGAATGACAAATCATCCCCTCTTTTTATCTGTGGGCGTATCGGTGAGGGTTTCTGGAATCCGGGACATACTCTTCCGGTGAAGGGGTGTCTCATAATGCTATGCAAACAGGGAAGATCCTCTCTGACCATCAATTCAAGGAAATTTCTCATGACTGCCGGGTGTATGGGGTTCATTACGTTCGATATGGTAACGGTTCCGGCCGAGGTCTCGGACGATTTCGAGGCTGAGTTTATGGAAGCGGGATTCGAGGTCACACAGGATTTGTTTTTCCTTGTCACTTCGGGACGGTTCTGGGATTTCATATACAGGCATCCGGTGTTCAGACTTCCGGACGAACTGTACGGGGCGGCCGAAACATGGTTCTCGCTGGTAGGCTGGATGTCAGAGAACTGCACGGGAGCGGTAAGAAACAGACTCCTGCGCAATGAAGCGGAAAACCTGATACTCGCCATGTCGGAGCAGGCGGAGCTGCGACTGGGTCTTCTCGGAGAGAATACGACTAAGAACAGAGCCTGGACAATTACGAATGATTTTGTAGGGTTGCTTGGCCGTCATTATGCCCGACATCATGATGTGGCTTTTTATGCCGGATGTATGAATATAACTCCCAATTATCTAAATATCATAACGAAGAGAAACATGGGTACCACAGCCAAGGAGCAGATCAATATCCAGATAGTACGTGTGGCCAGCATGCTTCTTGACACGACAGACCTGTCGGTCAAACAGATCGCGGAGCGACTGCACTACGATGATCCGTCATACATGTGCCGAATATTCCGCAAGCACACCGGAATGTCACCGATCGAATACCGCAACAAGCTGCGTCTTGAACGGGAAATATATAATGATTGATATAGCTGCTTTTCTGCACGTTCTTATTAGGCAATATTTCGGTAAAAAATACCGAACCATTTAAAAGTAAACATACTCTAAAAAATTGTGAATAACAAAAAAAATATGTTTTAATGAGTTAAGACCGAATTTTTTATTAAATTTGCATTTACAGACTTGTGATATTGATAATTGAAACGACATTATAACTTGCTATTATGGGCAGACAGATAATAATAGGAAAAGAAGGGACTCAGCCTTTTGCCATCCATGATCCGAAGGTCAGTCGGCGCCATGCCATTCTCGAAGTGGGTGACGGAGGACAATTGCGCCTGATTGACAATTCATCGACCAACGGTACCTACATATATAACGGTTCGACATTCGTGCGCCTTTATGCAAACCAGCCATATAATGTGCAGCCTGATTCGATGATACAGCTCGGACCCGACACCAGATTCCATGTCCGCAGGCTTCTTTCGGACAAAATAAATACAGGCAATACGTCACAGAATGCCGTTTCCCAAGGCACCGGCCAGCCGAAACCGAAACCGAGAAAACGTGTCGACATCTCCAGTCTCCGGCTCGTATCCGAGCAATATGAGGCCCGCAAGATGGAGCTTGAATCAAAGTCCGGCATGATCAACGGATTGCGGAGCTGTACGGTAATAATCACGATGGCAGCGGGTACGGTCAGTACGATAATTACCAATAATTCCGGTGATGACTCTGATTCTAAAATCATGTCATCTGTGCTGTGTATCGGCATCGCGTTTGTGCTGATGGCCGTGCTGCTTGTGATCATCAACAATTTCAACAAAAAACTTATGAAACGACGCAAGGACAATGACCATGACTATGCCGTGAAGTACGTATGTCCCGAATGTTATGTGTCTTTCAGAGGTAAAATATACGAGAACATACTTGCCGAAAGATGTTGTCCTAAATGTAAAACAGAATATTATGACAAGAACACTCAGAGTTAGTCTTATTCTCATAGCCGCTGTATTGCTGTGTGCCACCGGCTCATTGGCGCAGAAGACATATGTCGTCGCAGTCGGACTAAATAATTATGACAATGGCGAGAATCCGTTGCCGAGTTCGGTAGGGGATGCCCGTGCCATATCACATTTTTTCAACGACTATAACGACAGCGAGGTGTTTATGCTCAAGGACCAGAACGCTACACGCGACCATATCATGCGTGTGCTCAAGTCCCACTTCTCAAAATCTACTGAAGCGGACGAGATCATTTTCGCATACAGCGGACACGGTTTCGACGGAGGTATCTCCTGTTACGATACGTCGAATGTCATATTCTGTTCGGAGATACAGGAGATACTCCGCAACGCTAAGGCGCGGCGCAAGATCATGTTTATAAACAGCTGCCATTCCGGATCATTCAGCAAAAAATATGACAATGATCCCAGGAGCCGTGGGTATAAGTCGGACAAGAGCAATGTGATGCTTTATTTCAGCAGCCGCGCCGACGAGCTGTCATGGGAGAGTTCGCTGATGTCGAAATCATTTTTCTTCAACCGGCTGATACAGGGCCTCAAGGGAGCGGCCGATGCCAACAGCGACAGAAAGGTCACCGCACGCGAGCTGTTCAATTATGTCAACCGGAACGTCATAGCCGATACCGAGGGCGCGCAGCATCCCCAGATGTACGGAAAATTTCCGGACGACATGGTCGTGGTATATGTAAAATAAGATCCTGTTATGGCGACGGCAAAGATAGGATGTCCGAAGTGTCACAGCCGCTTCACGCTGAATGCCCCGAGTCTGGAAGCAATGGCGTCAAAGCCCTTCCTGTGTCCCAAATGCGGGTTTTCATCCTCTTTCGGCCAGTTGCTCGGCATCAGGGCGCGTGCTGTATCCGCACCGCATACCCACATAGCAGGCGGTGTGCCTTCGGCCGACGGCAAGACACATGTCGCATCCCGTGGCAATCTCGTATCGCTTGTGGTAGAGACCACAGGACGGACTTTCTCTCTTGCCCAGGGAGTGTATACTCTCGGACGCGACAGTTCCGACAGCCGGGCGTCACTGCGTATCGCTCCCGATCCGTATATGAGCCGACTGCAGGCCGGCTTGGAAGTATCGCCGGGAACTTCGGGCACAAAATGCCGTGTCGTCGGCCTGAACGCGACCAATCCGGTCTTTGTCAATAATGTGAGACTTGAACCTAACACCGGTGTCAGTCTCAAGAATGGAGACAGGCTTCTGCTCGGTATGACGAAAGTGATTGTAAGGATGTGACCCGAACAGTGCATAACAAAGAATTAAACAATGATGGATAACAAGACTCAGATATCATCATCAGTCAGCGGGCCGTCCTCCGGTTCGCAAGGCGCATCAGGACTTTACGGCAGGTCTGCCGGGCGTAAGGACATCAACCGCACCTACATACAGGGAATGAAGCCGCGCCATGATCCGGATGACGTCAATAATGAAGAGGCCGGTGCGCCGTCTCGTGCCGTACATATAGATCTTCAGCCGCGTCCTCTGGCCGGAGTGCTCTATTCCGTGTCAGGCGACGGTTGCGGAGAGATTTTTCCGGTTTATGTCGGACGCAACACAATAGGCAGTGAGCCGGACTGTGATGTATATCTCAGCGAGCGCACTGTGTCACCAAATCATGCCGTCTTGCTTGTCAGGATCATCACGACTGGCGGCAGCAGGCATGTGACGATGAATCTGACCGACTATGATTCCGCTTTCGGGACATCGGTCAACGGTGTCAGACTCGGTTACGACCGGGAACCCCTTCAGGGAAACGAGATAATACAGATAGGCGTTTCTTATCGTTTCGTCTTCATTCCTCTCGATGCCGAAGCATATGGCCTCGGTCAGGAACCGGGGTTCGAGGCTGTCAGGCGCGTCGAGAACCGTCCTGCACCACATGTCGCGGCGCCTGACAGTTTCATGACTGTCGACGACACTGTCTATCCCAATGCCGTGGGAGAGGCTGAAGAGCGGACTTTCTATGGCAGGTCGTATGCCCGGAAAGAAGATCATTCAAGCAAGAAGACAATAAACTGAACAAGGCTGACAGCCTTCCCAACATCAGCATATGAAAAGAATAACAATAGGCAGAGGTCGCGAGTGCGACATAAGGCTTGAGGATTCAACCGATATGGTCAGCCGCAGGCAGGCAGTCATCACAGTCTCGCCAACTGGCAGAATGATGATATATGACACAAGTTCCAACGGGACTTTTGTCAACGGAGAGAAGGTCGAGAAGCCTGACGGCAAAGTGATAAAGAGAGGAGACCAGATCAATTTCGCCCGTGTGGCCGACCTTGACTGGAATCAGGTGAAGGATCCTTACAGAACGATGAAAATATCATTGGCGGTCATTCTTTTAGCTGCAGTGGCCGTAGCCACGCTTTTCATTGTTTTCGCCGACATAATCGGACAGAAAGAGACACAAGAAGAAACGCGAACTGAAAAAACTGATTCAATCGTTCCCGCAGACTCTCTGAAGCTTCAGATCCCGGAGGAGACATCTGTAGCGAAACCGGCCGACGCGGACCACAGGAAAAAAGATTCATCGCGCCGCAAGCACGATGTCTCCGATAAAAAGGTCAAGCCGGAGGAAATAAAGAAAGTCGAAGATAAGAGCGATGTTCACGAACCGATGCCGGACCCAAGGCTCGACAAGGCCGTCGACGATAAGTATAAATAAAGCGGGAGGACGTACAGAAACCGGACTTTAATCAGGAAACCAATTATAAACACATCTGCTGATGTGACACATCGGCGGAGCAATAAATCAAACGCTATGGCAAATTACGATNNCAGTTGGATGAAATGGAAAACTCAGCAGTAAACAAAAGTAAAGCGCTCAAGCGCGGACTTGCCGCCGGCGCAGCCGTACTCGGAGTAGGGGGTACCGCCGCTTACGGAGCCGGCAGAATCATGAATGCAGGCGAGGGTCAGGAGACCGAGGAAGTGACTTCGGAGGATATACTCGCAGGAGCCAACGCCGGAGCGGAAGAAGAAGCCGCGGTACAGGAGACCGCGAATACCGAAGAGGTACATGTCGTGCATCACCATGTAGTGACACAGGAGGAATCTTCTGAGACGGTAACCCATGAGCCGGACTTGGACATCAATGAAAGCGCGGTTCTGCTTGACGAGGAAGGCGAAGTGATAAGTACTTACGACGCGGGGACTGTCGACGGCAAAGCGTTTGTGGTGGTTGACTCCGATCTCAATGGCCGCGGGGATGTCCTGGCGTATGACGCCAATGGAAACGGGCATTTCGAGGATCACGAGATCACCAATCTTGACAACTCCTCGTGGCAGATGGGTCAGGGGGATAATCTTGCGGTATACGCGAAAAACGAACAAGGCAATTTCGATAAGCTTTGGGAAGGTCAGAATGTCAATGACGTGCACTACGCGCACAACGATGACATCAGCGACATCCACAACGATTTCGAAGATGAGAAGACCGGAGAAACATATCGCGGCGATCTTGCCGAGAACAATCAGGATTACAATAACAAGGGTGGCGAGCAGTATTCGGCCGATATGGGCGATATCCGGAATGATTTCTATGACGAGACAGCCGATAAATATGACGGCATGGCCTATAATGACGGTATGCCGTACTATGAAGAGCCTGTGGATTATGGCTACACCGAGCCTACGGACGATCTTGCGTCATACGATGGTTCTGGCGACGGTTTCGATGATTCGACAGTATACGATGCCTGAAATAAAGATATGCCTGACATAAAGATATGAAGGCCTTGACTCCCTTGCGGGAGCCAAGGCCACCAGAACCTAACATCTTACATTATGGCAAAGAAGACATGTCCTAACGGTCATATTTATGACCCGAGTATATATGGAGACCAGTGTCCGCTCTGTCCGGCAGGAGTGAGCGCTCCGGCAGGCGCGGGTCCTGCGACACATCTTGGAGGGGCACCGGCAGGCGCCCCGGGAGCAGGTGGAATGCATACCCATATAGCCGGTACGGTTCCTCCGGCACAAGGCCCCGTTATGCCGGGACCAGGAGTAGCCGATGCAGCCGGTTCTACCAGATTCAGGCCCCGCGAGGCCGAACCTCAGCCTGCCGGAGGAGGTCATACTGTCATACGCCATGCCGGACAGCCAAGAGCCGGAATGCCCGCGCCGTCTCGAAAACTCGTAGGCTTCCTCGTGACTTACAACCGCGATCCGAACGGCCGCTCATACAATATATATGAAGGACGCAATTTCATAGGCAGAGACCAGTCGTGCGACATATGTGTGCCTGACGATGACCAGATGAGCGGGCGCCATATGTCTATACTTTACAGGAACGTCGATGACAAATTCAAATTCCGTGACGAACAGTCGAGCAACGGAACTTTTGTCAACAAAGAGCTCCTTGATGACGGCGAGCTGCAGAATTACGATATAATCCGTGCCGGGAAGACAATCTTTATCTTTATCGCGATTCCCCGCATATCGTGAGACGTCATTATTGAGAAAAGCTATAAAACGGTTTGAATCAAACAGTTTCAGAATTACGTGACTCCAAACAAGAAAACAGCAAATCATGGACGAATCCTTTATCATAGCCAACCGGACCGATGTAGGCAGAACCCGCGAGGTGAATGAAGACAGTATGGTGACATTCGACTCTCCGAACGGACGGGTCATAGCCGTCTGCGACGGAATGGGAGGGCAGGCAGCCGGCGATGTGGCGAGCCGGCTGGCATGTGACATCATAACGGACATACTCTCCAACAACAAGTTCGATACGCCGACGGAAGCCATAACCCGGGCATGTCTGGCGGCAAACCAGGGTATACTTCACCGTGCCGCCCAGAATCCGGAACTCGAAGGTATGGGCGCGACATGCGTGATGGTTATCATCAAGGACGGGCTCGTATACTACGGATGGATCGGAGACAGCCGGATATATTACATCGACAACGGTTCGATAAGGCAGATTTCGCGCGACCAGTCATATGTGCAGCAACTTGTCGACAGCGGGCAGATTACTGCGGCGGAAGCCGAGAACCATCCTCTTAAGAACGAGATACTCAACGCGCTCGGTCTTCCAGGAATGACACCTCCGGAACTGTGCGCCGCACCACTATCTCCTGATCCTGGCAGTGTGATCATGCTTTGCTCCGACGGCCTCAGCGGTATGGTCGATGACAATGTCATAGAGTCCATCATATCCGATCAGGAACTCTCACTTCAGCGTAGGGCCGACAAGCTTGTCGACACGGCCAATATCAACGGTGGAGCGGACAATATCACCGTGCAGCTCGTACAGTTCGGAAAGCGTAAAGGTGCGACGGCAAAAGGTGCGACATCGATTCTGAAGAACAACACCTATCTCTGGATCGGCATCGCGGCTGTTGTGGTCATTGCGGCCGTGATCATAGCCATAGCGGCGGGAAGCGGCAAAGAGACACCGGACACGCAGACAAAGCAGAAAGCCGCTGTCGAGGATGTGCGTACAAAGACCTCTCCGGCGACTTCCTCGCGTCCCGAGACAAAGGTAGTCACCACTACAACGACCGAGACGGTGAAAGCCAAGGGGAAAAGCGGCGAACGCACTAATAAGTCTAAATCGGGTTCCAGTTCAGTATTCAAGAAAGGGGACGGTAATGGTAACGGGAATGCCATACAGCAGGTGAATAATGTCCAGAATGCAAATAATAAAGGAGACTCCGAGACTTCAGGCGGAAATAGTCTTGATGATATCGAGAAAATAAAAAACGGAGGTGAACAAATCCATAACTGATGAGACAGATAGGTAATTACACGGTAGAGGATATTCCCATCGGCAGTGGCGGCATGGGACAGGTGCTTCGCGGGACGTCGGCCGACGGCCTGAGACCTGTGGCCATCAAGGAGATACTTCCGACTTTTGTGTCGGATGTCGAATACCGCAGCCGTATCGAGGGGGAGATCAATTTCCTTAAGAAACTTGACAACGACAATGTGGTAAAGGTCTACGACCATTTCGAGATGGACGGAAACCTCTACATAGTGATGGAGCTTGTCGAGGGGCTGAATGTAGAGCAGTATGTGGCGCAGCGCGGACCGATAGCATGGCGTGAGGCGGTGAAATATATGCTTAAACNNATGCTTAAGCTTCTTGATACCATGCAGTATGTGCATGAGCATGGTATCGTTCACCGCGACATAAAGCCCGGCAACATAATGATACGCGATAACGGCGACATATGTCTTCTGGATTTCGGGGTTGCCAAGGATCTTTCCAAGAATACATCAGGCGGCGGCACGGTATTCGGTACTGTTATCGGTACGGACGGATATATGAGTCCCGAGCAGGCGGAAGGTATGTCGATCGATCATCGTTCGGACATATATGCTCTCGGCTGCGTGCTTTATTTTATGCTTACGGGCTCGCACGCGTTTGGCGGCAAAGTCTCTGAACTCGAGATGCAGGAGGCTATAAGCCGCGGACGATTCCCGCGGCTCGCCGACAAGGTGAAAGGTCTTCCCGCCTCACTTCAGGAGGTGCTCGATCACGCCCCAGACAAGAATATGATGAGACATTTCCAGTCATGCCGCGAATTTGCCGGGCAGCTGGCAAGGACACTTCCGGGCGGAACGCAGATCAACACGGCGGTCAACGGCGATGTGGTCAGTGTGAGCGTAGGACGCGAGAACTGCGACATATGCGTCGGTCCTGACAATTACAAGGTGAGCCGACATCACGCCGACATCAGGCTTAAGAAATTTACGGGAGGTGAATTTTATGTGTATACGGATTGCAGCAGCAACGGAACCCTCATCGACGGCAGAATGCTCCGCAAAGGAATGAGCTATAATATTCCGAAAGGGGAAAATCCCGAGATCCTTCTTGCCGGAGATCCGGGCTGCCGTCTTGACATGGGGGAGGTGGCCGTGGCTCTTGACCGTCAGGTCTCCGCTGCACGGGAATATGAGAAGCGTGTGTCGCAGAGCGATCTGCGCCGGCATGAACGTTCCGGTTCAATCGGGGAACGTCGGGAAAAAATAGTACNNGTTGACACATCCGATTCGCTCTTTGGTGCCGTTAAAGCCTGCTTCAGGAAATATGCGGTGTTCTCCGGACGTGCGTCGCGTGCCGAATTCTGGTGGTTCTATCTCTTCAATGTGATGGTTTCCACCGCGTGCATGCTTCTTTTCTTTGTATTCGACATGAAGCCGGAGGTGCTTGTGTGTCTGGGAATCTACAGCCTGGCCTCTTTCCTGCCTTCGCTTGCGGTAACTGTCCGCCGACTGCATGATGTGGACAAGGGCTGGGTACAGGTATTGCTGATACTGATTCCGGTGGCCGGAACATTTTTTGCGATCTACCTTCTTGTGCTTCTTGCGCGTAAGGGCGATCCGGGTGTCAACAGATACGGTAATCCGACAATGCTCCCTCCGGGATTCGAGACTGTCAACATGCGTCCCCGCGACCCGTTGTCGAGTATGTATTGATCAGTCCGACATAAACACAAAATCGAAAGGTCATTATGCCTACAGAGATCCTGAATTATGTAATTGTCCGCAAGATCGGAGAAGGCGGAATGGGACAGGTGTTTCTTGCCAGAAACAAGAGCATCCACCAGTTCGTCGCAATAAAGATGCTGCATCCGCGATTCTGCGCGAGTCCGGCTTTGCGGGACAGATTTCGCCAGGAAGCTATTCTTTTGAGTTCTCTCGATCATCCGAACATCGTTAAATTTCTGAATTACGTTGAGAACGATCAAGGTATATTCCTCATCATGGAGTATGTGGACGGCATAACGCTTGAAGATTTTATAAATAAGAAGAACGGTCTGATCGTCGAGTCACGTGCATATCCGATGATGACGCAGATTCTCGATGCGTTCGCCTATGCCCATGGACGCGGAATGGTACACAGGGACATCAAACCCGGCAATATATTTGTAGGCAAGGACGGTAATATCAAGGTTCTTGACTTCGGTATAGCGCGTATCATGTCTGAGGCTGAAACTGAAGGTGTCAAAGGTGTGGGTACGGTTGAATACATGAGTCCCGAACAGACTCTCGATCGTCCGCTGGACATACGTTCCGATATATATTCACTGGGAGTGCTCTTCTATCAGATGCTCACCGGAAGATCTCCTTATGACAAAACGAGTCACACTCCTCTTGAGATAAAGAAGTATATCCTTGAGAAGCCGCTCGGGCGCATGAAAGCCGTATATCCTTATATATCCGATGAAATTCAGGCGCTTGTGGACCGTGCGACTTCCAAAAATCCCGATGCAAGATTTCACGACTGCCGTGAGATGAAGTCAGAACTTCTGCGCGTGCGTCAGCTGACCGCAAAACGGACCGGCGTTCTCCCAAGCGATGAAACCTACATCGGCACCACCTCACATACTGGAGGAAAGAAAAGCCGGAAAGGAGTGATGATAGCTATTGTCTTGACAATAACTGTTCTTGCGACGGCAGGGGCAGGATATTGGCTCTATACACGTGATTACGTAAGAAACTATACGGATTATACTGAGATACGGGCGATTCCGGAAGGCGCGGGAACCTCCGTCTCTTCCATTGTCGATGGCGACACAGCGTACAGATTCACATATTCAGGCGGAAAACTCATGAGGATGTCGCTTGTGGATGCGAAAGGGAATGTCGTGAACATGGCAGATTCATTATATGCCCTTTATCGTCCTGTCGATACGGAATTTCATTATGATTCCGAGAGAAGACTCGACTATAAGAATATTTATGATGCGGAAGGCAAACTGCTTTACAAGGTGGATTATGATCAGGATTTTGCCAAGGCACGCGTCGAGAGTATGCAGGGTGATTCGACTGTAATCGATCTCAAGCTTGTATTCGATGATCCGTCAGGGAAGCTTTCGTCTGTTTATTATCTTGATGTGTCGGGAAAAAAGACCGCCCGTAACGGTGTCTATGGGGAATCATATTCTTATGACAGGCTGGGGCGTCTTACCCGAGTCACATATCTCAATGCCGATAATGTGCGGGAAGTGGATGAGAGGGGAGTAGAGATCATTGGTTTCGATTATCCTGCAGGAAGTCGACATGTGAGATCTTCATTATATGACGCGGCTGGAAAACCTGTCGAGGGAAAACCTGATGTCAAGACGGCTTCGACCGGGAGTGCCGCAGGATATCGTGGGAAAAAGGCCGAAACGCATCATTACATGGACAAGAAACTTTCCCCCAACCCTTCTTCTAAAAAAACAAAAGATACAGGCCCCATCGAATCCAAAAAATCTTTTGGGAAGAATAAATCAATCTATGATATGGAAAAAATTAAAAGCGGGGACTCTTACTGATATAAATCTGAATAATTAAAAACACAATAACAAGATGAAAAATTTTAAAGTATTGCTTGCTGTCGTAATGACGGCACTGTTGGCGTCGGCACCGGCATTCGCTTTCAATGAATCCGAGAGAGCGGCGCAAAGGACGTTCAGTGATTATCTGAAATCAAAGGGCATAGCCTCGAAAATAGATGACAAGGACAATAGCGTCAACTTCTACAAAGGAAAGACATTCTATTGGGTTACATTCGAAGGGGGAGCGACCGGGATTCTATACACTCTGCACCGTGCTCCGCTCAATATGGATGTGAAGGGCGCAAGCAAAGAAGAGACATCAAGACGATTGGAAAACGCCACCAGAGCGGCCAACTATATGAATATCAACAACGAGTTCAAGACATGCGTCAAAGGCACGAAAGTGGAATTCTCATTTCCGGTCTACGCATCTTCCGCCACAGAATATACGAAGATGTTCGACCGGATACTGCGCAATTTCGATAATGCAAAAGAATACTATGACCAGTGTCATAAAAAGGCTAAGGTATATAATGACTCGGTCCATCAGTATTGGATGAAGAACGATACGGCCTATAAGGTGGTTCCCCAGAAGACGGTGCGACAGAACACTTCGTCGGTCCCCTCGGTTTTCATATCGAAGGTAGCGTTCAGAAATGTCGATGAGGTCGGCAACGAGATCACAGGATATAACGACAATATCCGTAAATCAAATGTTAAATTCATACAGCCCAGAATCGAGGCCAAAGCCGACAAAAAGGGAATATACCGTCTGTCCACACGCATAAAGACTCCGAAAGGCAAGATCCTTGTCCCCGACAGAGATTCAAAAATGACAACCTCGACCACAGTGGAAGTCGGCAAAGGCCTTGACGAGATAGAGCTTGATGTGTTCGGAATCAATGACGGCAGCATATGGGAGGCCGGTGAATATGGAGTCGTATTCTATGTGGATGGGAAGCAAGTCGCCACAGATTCATTCACAATTCTTTAAGTTAGCCGCCATGAGTATAAGACCATATATCGCCGGTATTGTCGTTCTGACAGTATTGTGTCTGTCGGCAGTATCATGCAAGAAGGATCCCGCCAAAGAAATAGACAAGCAGCTGACACAGGCCATAGCAGGGTTGTCTTTCCCGCAGAAACTTAACGACAACACGACCCTTACCGACTGTTATTATGTCGACAAGGTACTGACATTCCGCTGTGAGATAGACAAGAAAGCTCTTGCCGACATGGATGTGGACAAGAAACGCGAAGATACCCTTGACAAACTGAAGACCGGACTTTTCCCCCGCAATCTGATAAGGAATGTGGCCAATGCGGGCGCATCTATCCGGTATATATATGTAAACGGCGGAGATTCCGTGATGTTTTCATATGCACCGGAGGATCTGAACATTGCCGAATGAACCGGAGGCCGGTGAGTCATTAAATTTATGTGAAACAGAACTAACANNGAACAATCCTATCCGATGGAAACAATATCAGACAGTTCCGGTGTCAGAGGCTCCGTAGAGTCATTGATCGGGGGACGTCAGGAAAATCAGGACAGCTACGGTATGGCGGAGACGCGTCTCGGGATGCTTGTGGCTGTCTGTGACGGCATGGGTNNCGAAAGACGGCTTCCTCTATAGCCACGCAAGCCATAATAGACTATGTGTCGGGTGCTTCGGCCGACGGTAATCCGGCCTCGGTGCTTGAGGATGCGGTTGTTTCCGCCAACGAGGCGATACTCGCCGCCGTTTCGGACGATCCGGCCCTTAAAGGCATGGGAACTACCTGTGTGTGCGTACTTATCGTAAAATCACGCGCATACATAGTCCATGTAGGGGACAGCAGGTGTTATCATCTCCGTGGAAACAATGTCATATTCCGCACATCGGACCATTCCTATGTCGGTGAGCTTGTGAGACGGGGAACCATGACAGAGGAAGACGCGCGTACGTCAAGGTATTCCAATGTGATAACCCGAGCGATCGGTGCAGGCACCGATATCTCTCCTGAAGTGGATGAGGTGACATGGAGACCGGGAGACCGTTTCGCGCTTATGAGTGACGGCATATGGGGCACGATGCCCGAACCGAGACTTGTCAGTCTTCTGGCCGAACGCTCTGATCCGGCGACTCTTGTACCGGATATAGCGGCCCGTGTCGATGCCCTTGGCAAGAACAATGGCGGAGGTCATGACAATCTGACTCTCGCTCTTGTGGACTTGCCGGGACAGCAACAGACCGTCAATGACCGTTTTCGTACGGATGACCGTAAAACAGCTTCCGCCGGAAGTCCTGCATCGTCCCGACAATCGGAGGCATCCGTCGCACGTCCGGGCCATGCGATGAGTCCCGGACAGGATGATTCCGAATCGGAATATGTTCTTGAGGAGATAGAGGAAAAAGAATCGGACGAGAATAAAAAACGTCATACCGGTGCGATTATATGGATTCTTGCAACGGCGCTTTTTGCCTGTATTATTGTTATCATATTTCTTCTCGCACGTCCCGGAAAGAGCGGCGATGCCTCTTCTTCGGTATTGTCGGGGGCTGACAGCGAGATACTCGATGCACGCTCGACCCGTGACGCATCCGGTATAACACCGGAGGAGAACAGGGGAGAGGGCGGGATGGTACTTTCCGGTTCCGGGCAAAAGAGTCGTGATGAGCAGACGAAACATGTCACACGAGAAACAAACGGCAAAGACATAAGCACATCAGGCCCCGCATTGGCGCAGACCGTAGGCTCCAAAGTCAACAGACAACTCGGAGAAGCTGTCAGTGAACTGGAGGGACTCAAGACTTTCGATCCGAAGGACCTTTCTCCGAAAGATGTCAAGGCCAGAAAAGCGAGGAGAACGGAGATCTATAAAAAAGTACTTAAACTTATTGAGGAAGGCGGAAGGACTATCGAAGACCCTGTGAAAAACAAGGAACTTCAGGACCTCTGCAACCAGATAAAGTCCGTACAAAGCCGGGGAAAGATCATACAGGTGGATGCGAAGGGTCTGTCAACACGGGAGGCCAATCAGGAGATCGACAGATATGTGGGTCTTCTTAAACATCTGATCAGTCAATAACCGAAAGAAAAACAGACACTAATCACAACCCGGAGTGGGGAATGATATAAATTAATTATAAAGAGTTATTTAAATCAATGGCAATTATAAGACTTCAAGGTAAGCAGGAAAAAGAGGCAGGAGTCTACTATGAAGTGGATTCGTCAAGCACGCCTATCGGAGAGGGCGGAATGGGCAAGGTCTACAAGGGCAAGAGCGTCAACACCCGGACGGGTGTGACACGTCCTGTGGCCATCAAGTTTCTCTTCATGGATCTGCCGGAACAGGCCATAGAGCGTGCTCGTCGTGAGGCATCAATACGCCTGCGCAACGACAACCTTATAGAGATGCTTGGCTTCATAGAGACCGACGAGGACCGTGACGGCAAGATCGTGAAGCATTATCATGTGGTCAGCGAACTTTTACATGGCGTTTCACTTTCAGACATAATGCAGGGTAAGTGCGAGGATCCCGAAGGGAAAGAGATACCGTATGCACGCAAACTGATGAATGATTTTCAGAAGCAGCCCGACCACTTTGCCAAGACTATTATAAAGGCAGCGTTATCAGGACTTATGGCCCTTCATGACGCAGGCTATATACATCGTGACATAGATCCGTCGAATATCTTCATCACAGAAGACGAGCATATAAAGATAATCGATTTCGGCATATGCAAACAGATGAAGAATCTCACGACCAACGACCGGGCTCTGACCGTGGCGGGTGCGTTCATGGGGAAACCGGAGTATGCTTCTCCAGAACTTGCGCTTGGTGATCTGAAACATCAGAATCAGACTACAGACATATATGCCATGGGAGTGTTGCTTTACCAGTGCATCACCGGCAATGTGCCGTTTGAGGGAACGCGTTTCGATGTGCTTGACAAACAGGTGAAAGAGAAGCTCCCGCTAAAGGATATACAGAACAAGGAACTGAAGCGCATCATTACCAAGGCCACTGAGAAACGACAGGAACTACGATATCAGACAGCCGCCGAGATGCGTGTGGATCTTGAGTCGCTCGATGTGAAGCGTGCCATTGATCCCCGCAAGCGACGTCTCGTAATTATCTATTCTGTCCTTGCGCTCGTGATAATAATAGCCTGTACCGTCGGTTTTGTCATCTATCAGGATAATGTGGAGAAGAACCGGATAGCTCTTGAGGAAAAAAATTATACCGACTCGCTCGCAAGTGTTGTCAAGCATAACGCCCGTCTGGCTGATTCGCTCACAAATATAGGCGTGCGACATGACGAAGGGTTTGACCGCCAGCTTGTGGAGGCCAAGGAATGTTATCTGCGTGCGAAATCCGCTTCCGCATTGCTTAAAGCGCGGAATATTCCGACTGTGGATCTGTCGGCTAAAGAGAAGCAGCTCGACGGAGTGCTGCGTCAGGCCATGGAAGAGCTGAATGAGAAAGCCAATGTGCTTTCGGCGGATCCCGATCCTTTCGTAGTGGAGGAAGCGGGCGCCATACGCAAGCGTGCCGAAGAGATAAAGAATCTTCTTAAAAAATAACATATTCGGTGGTCACACTCGGCATCGCAGAGTGTGACGACATTGATAAAATCAGATAACAGATGAAATTTTCAAGACTTATAACATTGGTATGTGTCTTCGTATTGTCTGCCTCGGTCATGTTCGCGCAGTCATCGGGCGATAAACTGTACAATCAGGGACTTGCTTTGCAAAAGACTATGACCGTAGCGGCACAGAATCAGGCCATTTCCAAATTCTCCTCGGCCAAAAAGCTCTATGACTCTAAAGCCAAGAAAGCACAGTGTGACCAAGCCATTTCAGTGAGCCGGAATATTATAGCATCTCTAAAGAAAGGCGGTTCCAGGTCGGGAGGCAGTCCGTATGGCAATACCGGAAATGCGCAGAAGCACGAGGCTCCTGTACCGTCACTTAATGTCAGCAATTCGGAATTCAATATCGATCTCGAGCCCAGATCACTCAGTGTTACGGTCAATACAAATCAGGATGCATGGGAGGTCATACCTGTCTCATGTGAGGACGGTTCGTCATTTCTCAAGGCAAACAAGCTGGGAAACACTGGATTTGAGATAATTGTTCCGCAGAACATGTCGACCGAGAGCCGTACACAGAAAGTGCTTGTGACTTCAGGTGATCTCAGACGCGAGGTTACGGTAATTCAAAGCGGTCGTCATGTCTTGATAGACGCAAACAAGAAGATCCTTAAATTTAAGGAGAAAGGGGGCGATCAGAAAATAGAGATCTCATGCAATTCAGACCACAGATATGAAGATAACAGCAATGAGAACTGGTATGTTGAGTCAAAACCTGCCTGGGTTCTGGTCACGATAAATGAAAAACGGGAGAAAGGCTTCTTCGCCAAACTCAAGGACAAGGGTGAGGAGATTGTAAAGGGCAAGAATAAGAATGATGACGACGTGATGATGATAAAGTCACCGATCACCATATCTGCCGAACATCTTATACCCGGAACTGCCGAAGCCTTTACAGGCCGTAAAGGCGATGTGGTGATTCGCAGTGGAGACAGCACGGTTTCGATTCATGTGACTCAGCTCGGCAAAAACTCAACAGTGAAGTAGAGAATTTTTCCAGGAAAGTTAAAATAAGCGGGATGCGGTATAATNNTATAATGGCGTATCCCGCTTATTTATGGTATAACATACGATATAAAAAGAATGTCCGTTTTGATATGTATTTAGATTGATGCGGGCGCAAGTCTTTGCATATCAGTCGGGAGTCTGTTTTGTTTTTTAGATTGTGCCTGCACATGTCTTGATCCGGTTGCCGAAGAAGCCCTTTTTAAATAATTTTGCGGAAAACTCAGAACCTCCGATGACAGAGGTGTATGTTTAAGTCAATTTGTGAAGAAATGAAAAAGATAAAAACGGCAATCATCACTTTATCGGCACTGTTTGCGCCGTTATCCTATGCGGGGACATTTGACCGTCCCGACATACGCGTTCCGGAGAACCGTGTAGTCTATAGCGTATATCTGAGAAATTATACCAATACCGGCGCTGCCGGCACTTTCAATGATCTGAGAAAGGATCTTCCCCGTATCAAGGAACTGGGTATCGATGTGATCCATCTTCTGCCGTTTTACGAGATGGGAGTGGAACACGCCAAGGGATCGCCATACTGTATCAGGAATTACAAGGCTGTAGACAGCCGTTACGGTACGCTTGAGGATCTGAAGGCTCTTGTCGATGATATCCATAAAAACGGGATGCAGATCTGGTTCGACTGGGTGGGCAATCATACGGCCTACGACAATCCCTGGGTAACGGAACATCCGGAGTGGTATACCGAACGGCAGGATTTCGATGATGTCCGTTCCGTGGAGAGCTCGAATAAAGAATTGCGTTCGGCTATGGCGGAATGCATGAAATATTGGGTAGAGGAGTGCGGTATCGACGGCTATCGTTGTGACTTCGCGCATGCTCCGGGCCGTGATTTCTGGACCGATATTATCGGGCAGGTAGATCCGGATCATAAACTATACTGGCTTGCCGAAGGCAACGAGGAAGGCATAGCCAATGACTGGGTGAGAGGTGAGGGCGGTCCCTTTGATTCGCGTTACGGATGGACATATTCCGAATTCCTGTATCAGGATCACCGCAACCACAAGGAACTTGTAAGTAAAGGAGATCTCGACAAAGCTCTTTTTCATCTCGGTTATCCGGCGAACCGCGCGACATTCCTGACTTATATCGGCTCACACGATATCTTTCAGGGCATGGAAAACAGTGTCTCTCCCAATACGCAGGATTACATATACGGAGACAATCTGAATGCATTTACTGTCGTTACCATGCTCGCTCCCGGGGTTCCGATGGTCTATATGGGGCAGGAAATCAATTATTCGAAGGCCGGAGGCGTAGGAATCATGACCGATAACGAGGCTGTGGAATGGGATAAGGTCGATACCGGTTATCTTACGCTTGTCAAGGAACTTATATCTCTGAGACACAGCGAACCGGCTTTGCGTACGGTGGAAGGAAAGCTGGTGAACCATGCCACGGACAATGATTCCGTCTATGTTTTCGAGCGTCGTAACGGAGATCATTCCGTTGTGGCGATGGTCAATATGTCGTATGCGCCAGTCTCATTCAAGATAATTTCTCCGGTAATTCCTTCCAATGAATACCGCGACAGATTCGGAGGGGATACGACCGTTCTGAGCGGAAATATCCTGACTTTGCCCGGCAAGGGTTATGCCGTCTACACCAAGAAGGACGAGCCTCTTGATGTGCGTGGGTATGAGATACGCCTCACGGTGCCTGGACACACGGCCGAGAATGCCGTCCCGAAGATAAGCGTCACGACCCGGGATCCTCTTGAGGTGGGCGGTGAAGTGACGGTGTTGGAGCCGTGCGACATGAAACGGGTTGAAGGCTCTCCGGACGTTTATACTACAAGTGTGCCATATCTTCCCGACTTCGGCTATGACATCACATTTACCGATGGAAATGCGAAATCGGCATGGAGAGACACTATACATATGTCTGCTCCAGCCGATATCAATCATATTGTTACTGATTAGAGGATGCCTTGGGCGGTCATGGCGCGGGCTACCTTGATGAAGCCGGCCACGTTGGCACCTTTGACGTAATTGACGAAACCGGAATCTTCGTCTTTGCCGTATTTCACGCATTGAGAGTGGATGTCGGCCATGATGTCTTTCAGTTTATGGTCGACTTCTTCGGCGCTCCATGAGAGTTTCTGCGAGTTCTGGGCCATTTCGAGACCCGACACAGCGACGCCTCCCGCGTTGGCCGCCTTACCCGGCGCATAAAGGATTCGGGCTGCGAGGAATTTCTTGATAGCTTCCGGAGTTGACGGCATGTTCGCGCCTTCGCTTACGGCGATCACACCGTTGTCGAGAAGAGCCTGTGCGTCTTCTCCGTCAAGTTCGTTCTGAGTCGCCGACGGCATGGCGATATCGCATTTCACATGCTTCCAGGGGCGTTCGCCGGGCAGATATTGCACATCGTGATATTTCTCGGCTACCTCGCTGACGCGTCCGCGATAATAGTTCTTAAGCTCGAATATATAGTCCAACTGCTCTTCGGTGAATCCTTCCGGTTTTATTATCGAACCGCCGCTGTCGCTCATCGATACTACCTTTGCTCCGAGTTCGGTGAGTTTGCGTGTCGTGTAAGTGGCCACGTTGCCCGNNGTGGCCACGTTGCCCGAGCCCGAAACCGCAACCTTTTTACCTTTGATGTCGATGCCGCGGGTCTCAAGCATGTTCAGCAGGAAATAGCAGTTGCCATAGCCTGTGGCCTCGGGGCGGATAAGAGAACCGCCGAAGTCAAGACCTTTGCCGGTGAAGGTTCCCGTGAATTCCCGGGCCATCTTTTTGTAATAGCCATACATATAGCCGACCTCACGTCCTCCTACTCCTATATCGCCTGCGGGAACATCGGTGTCCGGGCCTATCTGGCGCCATAATTCGGCGATAAACGCCTGACAGAAGCGCATGATCTCCATATCGCTCCTGCCCCGCGGCGAGAAATCGGAGCCTCCTTTCGCGCCACCCATGGCCAGAGTGGTGAGGGAGTTCTTGAAAGTCTGTTCGAAAGCGAGGAACTTCAGTATCGACTGGTTGACCGATGCGTGAAAGCGTATGCCCCCCTTGTAGGGACCGATGGCATTGTTGTGCTGGATTCTGTAGCCCATGTTGTTATGGACTTTTCCCTTGTCATCCACCCAGCTTACGCGGAAAGAATAGATCCGGTCGGGGATGCAGAGACGCTCTATCAGGTTTTCGGTCTCGAACTGAGGATATTGGTTATATACCTCCTCGATGTTGCTTACAACTTCCTCCACTGCCTGAAGATACTCCGGTTCGTTGGGGAAACGGCGGCGCAGATCCGCCATCACTTCGGTTGCTTTCATAATGTTTCAGGGTTGATACTATTATTGACCTTAAATAAAATATATTGACAGGATGTTTGATTATTATGTTGCAAAATTACAATAAATATCTCAGATATACAACAAAATGACAAAATTTTTGAACCCGCAGCTAAAAATGGATGCCGATGTAAACATACTCTAAAAATTTACTATATTTGCAGCATGAAGATAATAGTGGCATTGGATTCATTCAAGGATTGCCTCGGATCGGTGGAGGCCGGTATGGCTGTAGGGCGGGGAATACTTGCCGCAGATCCTGATGCGGAAGTAGTCATGCTTCCGATGGCTGACGGGGGAGAGGGCACGATGTCCGTGCTGAAGCATTATCTCGGAGGGGAGACACGGACGGTCAGTACCCATGACGCGCTGATGCGCCCCGTAGAAGGGAAAATACTTTTTGTCGACGGAGGTGCCAAAGCTCTGATAGAGCTTGCGGAGTCGGCCGGAATAATGCGGCTTGCCGAAGAAGAACGCCGGGTAATGCATACCACAAGCTACGGAATGGGGGAGATGATCCGGGCCGCAGCCGCATACGGAGCGACCGAAATAATATGTACGCTCGGGGGAAGTGCCACGAACGATGCGGGAATTGGTGCGATGCAGGCGTTGGGATTGCAGGTGTTCACCGATGCCGGCCTGTGCCGTAATCCTGTGACAGGCTCGGATCTGCGTCTTATAAGGTCTTTTGACAGATCTGGTCTCAGGCATATACGCCAGGAATGTGACTTCCGGTTTCTCTATGACGCCGATATAGATTTTACAGGGCGTTGCGGAGCCGTGATGATGTATGCCCGGCAGAAAGGCCCCTCAGAGGAAGAGCTCATACTGCTTGAGGAGGGCATGAATAATGTCGCCGTCAGGATGGAGATAGGTGCCGGGGGGGCCGGTCTCGGAGCGGCAGGCGGTGCCGGCGGAGGCCTTTATGCCTTTTTAGGCGCTGAAGGAGTACGGGGCATTGACATTGTGCTGGATGCCGCTTGTTTTGACGTTCACCTGCACAACGCCGATCTGGTGATAACGGGAGAGGGAAAAGCCGATGCCCAGACATCGCAGGGAAAAGTGGCGAAAGGTGTTCTCTCACGTGCGGCGCGGGCAGGTGTGCCCGTAGCGTTGCTTGCAGGCCGGATCGATGACCGCAGGCAGCTTTGTTCCGAAGGATACGGACATATTGCCGATATAAATGAAAATATGGATGGTGGAGAGAGAACACTCGACCCATTGGATCCTCTTGTGGCAGCCGACCGACTTGCACGCGCCTCGCGCAGGCTTGCCTCATCGCTGAAAATGTGATTGCCGCTATCGGTTCTTTCCATGGAAACAGGAGGTGCGTTCAAGGCGCATTATCTAATTTTGCACCGGATTTCTAAAGAAAGAATAAAATGACAACACCACATGTGATCTGGGGTGTAATCGCTTCCCTGTCAGCAATAGCGATGCTGGTGCGTCTTGTATGTGCGGCCGGCAGATTATCGAAAACCGAAAACCGGACCATTAGTGTGGGGCCGGTTATAGATGAATTCTTTATCCCCGGCGATTCCCTTCGCGAAGAGAAACCTTATGACGATTTCGGAGATGTCTGCGAGAACGATGACTGAAGTCTGCAATCCCTCTTCACTGGCCATCGGATCTTTTCTTGTGGAATACACCGCGTGGCTTATGGGTTGCGGCGCCACCTGCATACGCATTGAGAAAAATGTGGGGCGTATCGCCGCCTCTTACGGAGTGTGTACCGAGATGACCGTCATGCCCCGACATATACAATTGTCGGTAATGGATCGGGAGGATATGGAATGCATCACTCTGAATGTGGCCGTAAAAGCCGTTCCCATCGATTTCAGTCTCAATACGAGCCTCAGCGAACTCAGCTGGCGCATAGCCGACAGGCACCTACCCCTTGAAGAGGCAATAGATATTTTCCGGAAGATAACGGTGGAAGCTACCGGGAGGAAGGGTAAATATGTTCCGTTGCTTGTGGCTGCGGCAAATGCCTCGTTCTGCAGATTGTTCGGCGGCGATGCCGTCGCCATGGCCATAGTCGCTGCTGCCACATTGGCGGGTTACATGCTTAAAAACGCATTGTTGTCGCGACATGTCGATGTCAGAGTTGTTTTCATTGCCTGCGCATTTGTATCATCGGTGCTCGGGTCGACCGGCCTGTTGTTCGGATTGGGCGGCACGTCTGATGTCGCTCTCGCCACAAGTGTTCTTTATCTTGTGCCCGGCATTCCTCTGATCAATTCCTTCAGCGATATGCTTTACCGCCATTATCTCAGCGCTTTCAGCAGATTTGCCGATGCGGCTATACTTACATGCTGTCTTTCGATCGGTCTATGCCTGGGGATGCTCGCCATGGGTGTCGGAATGTTCTGAGTCAATATCCGGAAGCTTACTTACTTATTTAAATGATACTACAGATTTTTCAGGATGCATTGTTCGCAGCGATAGCCGCTATCGGTTTCGCCTCGATCAGCCGGCCTCCCCTGCGCGCATATCCCTATTGCGCATTTATCGCCGCATGCGGCCATGCGGTCAGATATATGTTGCTGTCGGCCGTTTCCGACCCGCTGCATATAGTGCCGGCCACGCTTGTCGCCTCATTTACGGTAGGTGCTCTTGCGGTATTCATGACCCCCTTGTCGAAGACGCCGGCCGAGACATGTCTCTTTCCTGCCTTGCTCCCCATGATACCTGGTATCTACGCATATAAGGCCTTCGGAGGACTCGCCATGTGTGTGCTTGCCCGCTCGGCCGAGATCTTTGATCGCTACTTCGTGCTTTTCTCACAGAATTCTCTCATGTTCATGGCCCTTGTGCTCAGTCTTGTACTCGGAGGTACTGTGCCGGTCTTCATATTCAAGAAGATGTCGTTTCAAGCCACCCGCTGAGTCGAATACTTTTATTAAATTTGCATATGGAACTCCGACAACTAAGATATTTCGTCAAAGTGGCCGAAACCCTTAACTTCTCAGAAGCGGCCAGATTACTGTGTGTGACTCAGAGCACTCTGTCTCAACAGGTGAAACAGCTTGAATGTGAGCTCGGGTCGCAGCTGCTTAACCGTACGAGTCACAGTGTGACTCTCACCGAGCCGGGGCTTGAGCTGCTTCCGTATGCGCGTGACGCCATATGCGCCGCGGATCTTTGCCGTGACCGCATGGATGATCTGAACCGGATGGAATGCGGTACGCTCGACATAGGAGTCACATATTCCTTCAGCCCGATACTGACCGAGACGATTGTCACGTTCATGCACCGTTATCCGGGTATCAAGCTTAATATCCATTACAAGCCGATGGCAGAACTGATGGAAATGCTGAGAGTCCGCGATGTGGATTTTGTATTGGCGTTCAAACCGACAGTTCCTGTCGAAGGCATCGAATCGCATATGCTGTTTCAGAACTGTCTGTCGGCTATTGTCTCGGAGTCGCATCCGCTTGCCGCACGGAAAAGCGTGTCGCTGCCCGAACTCGAAAAATATGATCTTGCTCTTCCGGCACGCGGACTGCAGGCACGGAATTATTTCGAAAATCTTGTCACTCCTTATAACAAGTTCAGAATCCGCACGGAACTCAATGAGGTCAATATCCTGTTGAAACTTATACGACAGACCCGGCTTGTCACCGTGCTTGCCGAGGCATCCATTCACAATGAGACAGGGATCTGCGCCGTTCCGCTTGATATTCCGGAAAATGAGATGACAGGTTGCGTGCACACTCTGCGTGCGAGCTATCGCAAACGGTCAATGCAGGAATTCATACGCATGCTGAGCGAGTCGCTTGCCGTGCGCGAACGACAGAAAGCCTGGATATGATCGTGTCATGATCAAAAAAACAGCCTCGTAATCCGGTGCCGGATTACGAGGCTGTCATTTATTGTCTATCGTGCTTGAGAGAGCGCGATGATCAGCGTACGTTTATCTTTAGTGTGCGGCGTGTGCCGTCGGCATCCGTGGCAACAGCCACATATACACCGGATTCGAGCGAAGTAACGTCAAGGGTATCCCGTCCTTCCGCAACAGGCATGCCCTGAAGGTTGTAAAGGAGGAGGGCGCAACCGTCGGCCCGAAGTGTGGAACCGTCATAGCTCATTATCCTGTTTATCTCGACAGCGTCTATGCCGCTGAGGCCCGATACCAGAAGAAGAGCGCTGATATTGCCGTTGGTGGCTGTGATGGTGTAATCACCGGTTGCGGTCACGACAATCTCGACCTTCACGCCGTTATCGACAATCTCTATTGGATTGGCATAGCATCCGGACTCGTCACTGCTTTCGAATACCAGAGACTCGAAGTCAATATCTTCCAGAATCAGCAGAACCTCGGGATTGTTGCCGATTATTGCCGATACCGATCCGGGAACAAACTCCATATACTGGCCTACAGTCCCCTCGAAATAGAGTTCCGGAAGATTATTGCCACGCATTACCCAAGGTTCTTCTTTCGAGTAGCCCATGAAGCCGAAGCCGAGAGTCCCGAAGAAATCGCGGTCAAGATTGTCATATGCCACGGTTTTGCCTTCGGTGGTATTGTGCCCGGCCTCTACTGCGGAGTGAAGCGGTTGGAGACCCTCTATCACATAATTGTCGGCAAGTTTGTCTTCAGCCGGAGAGGGGTCCCCCCATGTGATGACCCAATCGCCAAGATCCTCGTCATATTCCTCACCGAGATAAGCGGGATCATTGTTGACAGAGCTGCGGCCTACGATGCGGTGGGCCGTCTCGATGAGTTTCTCGTTGTCGGAAGGTATGTTGATGGCTTCAAGGCCTACCACACATTTCGAAATAACAGGAGGAAGGTTGGGGTCCGGAACTTTAGGATTACCATTGTCATCATACTCTACGGGTGCGGAATTCAGGATACCGGCTATACCGCCGACATTGATGCATGCCACTGAAGTTCCGGCGTAGTCACTCCACATCATTCTGGGGGTATCGGCTGTAATCGTTCCTTCCACGAAGCAGCGAGTTATCGCAGAACGGGCAGAGGACCCGATCACACCGCCTGCGGTATGGCCTGCGTGTATGGCCGCCGTTACATGGCAATCGCTGATAGAGGCACTTGCGAATCCGTCAGCCGCGATACCGCCGACAGTCGAAGACGCGGATATTGAGCCGTTGAAAGAGGTAGCCGTTATTTTGGAGTCGTTTCCGAGAGTCGCTACAATGCCTCCGACACCATCGGCTTGAGGCAGATCTATATCGGCTTTCACGGCACTGTTGCTGATCACACAACCGACTGCCGCATTACCGGCGATATTGCCGAAATTATCGGTATTCCCGCCGGATACGGTGACGTTGATAATGTTGACCTTGTCGAATTCAGCAGCATAGGCGTTTTCCGTGAGAATTGCCCGAGCATCGGTGGCTGTGATATTTCTCAAAGTTATGTCTTTGAAGAAAGTTCCCAGAGGTTTAGATGCGCTTCCGGCGGTGGAGAACATGGAGTTGCCATTGAGAGTGAAATTTCTGACCGTATGGCCTGCACCATCCACAGATCCGGTGAACAGTCCCTTGACCGGCTTGAATTCGGCTCCATGATAATCGATGTCATTGGCGAGACGGTAATTTGCATTGAGATTGAAACCGATCTGTTCGAAATCTCCACGGGTGCGTATCAGATATGGATCTTCCACGGAGCCGCTGCCGTCGAATTTATTGAGAGGGAGCTTTATGAATTCATTGTGATTCGCACCGTCCTCAAAAGAATTGTATGACACCCATATAGCAGGATTGGTGGCTTCATTGACGATGGCCACGTTTATACCGGAGTCTCTTGTATCGAATGGATATTGAAACAGGACCTCCTCCCGGTCATTGACAATCATCAGTTCGGTGTGGGCCTGTGTCTCTCCGGTATTATTAAGTCTCTGTGCGAAAATCATATACTCGTGCGCGTCATCCGTATTCATCAGATAGGGATCAAGACCGTTGGCCGATATGTAAGGATTTATGCGGTTTACGTTCTTGCCTGCATTAAGTCTGTCCATACGGGTGAATTGACCCTCTTTGTCAAACCATGCCACGAGATGGGAGGTATTGTTGTTTTCGTCAGAAATGCCATTGACGCTTGCCACGGCATAACTGTAGGATTCACCGTCAGGCACACGGTCAAGAGCCAAAGAAAGAGGCAGCATATAATTCTCATAATTTATGCTGACGGGAACGGAAGCTGCTTTTTCCATGGAGGGGTAGTTATAGAAAGCGAATTCCAGTTCATCTTCGGCATTGCCTGCAGGCATAAGAAAACAATATTGTTCAGAGGCTCCCTTTACGGAATTCAGACGTATGAATCCCTGATTGGACGCACCGAATGATTTGATGACACTGCCCGTGGTGTCCACTACATCGAAATATGACAGTGAGTTCTCATATATGTCAGTGTCAAGAACCGAGATTATGAATGCCGGATTGCCGTCGTCGGTGAAATCAAAAGTAATGTCCCGGTAGCCATCGAAAGCCCCGAGGCAGTATGACCGCATGGTGAATCCCTCTTCCGGAGACTGCACCGGGATGGATGTGTTGGATACGAGT
Organism: Bacteroidales bacterium H10; assembly: GCA_001701295.1. Taxonomy (GTDB): domain Bacteria; phylum Bacteroidota; class Bacteroidia; order Bacteroidales; family Muribaculaceae; genus Lepagella. The sequence continues at coordinate 4,591 of DAAV01000140.1, read as the reverse complement.
TTCAGTTCGTTGTCCCATGCTCCTTTCTTATAGAGGTCGATAAGAAAATGATTGTCTTCCGAGAGCTTATCGTTTGTGAAGTCGAAAGGATCCTCGAAGAACGTCTTCTCATATTTAGCCACAGTCACATATAGATCCTTTCCGTTAGAATTGAGAGTCACAGGCATCATCTCGTTTTCTCCGTCGCTCATTACGTAAACCATATCCACTGTGAACGACTGCAATTTGCTGGCGGTAGGCGAACTGTATGATGCCTTCGTATATATGTCGAAAGTGTGGAGAAGTTCGGTGTCGGTAAGTTGTTCGCCCGTGAAAAATTCCATGAAGAAATCTTCGCTCCAGGCGTCGGCTGCGTTGTTGACCGCAACGACATAATATCCCGGTAATGTAGTCACGTGCTGTGCGGGTGTGGAGACACCTTTGAGCGAGTATACGTAAGTGAAGGGCACCGCTCCGTATCCTTCTTCCGGTTTAAAACTTGCCATAAGCATAACCTCATAGCTGTCGTCGGTATTGAAAAATTTCTTAGTGACGCATGGACCGAATTGTATAGCCGAACATTTTGAGAACCCCTCGGGTTTATCAATCTCGGCTTCGATCTTTCCCACAGCTTCATATTTCTCATTGTAGACTGTCGCTTTCACGCCTGTTATGTCATATTCGACATAATAATCGCTCTGCGAGATAACTTCTTTATCGAATTCCGTAGATACGAACCATGTCTTTCCATCGGGCATGTCGAGATAGTAGAAGCTCTCCGTCGGATCCATCTTCACGTCGGAGTCGGTCACAATCCCGGCTTTAGACGTAGATTTGTCGGATAATTTAAGGTTATGCCAGTCAGACTGTACTGCCTTTGATTTAGGAGCCCAGCGGAACGTATCGGCATTTCGTGTCTCCTGCCATTTGGCAGGAGTGACGCGTGCGGCATTCGCTATGGGAAGGCCGACAAGCAAAGCCGCACATAATGCGGTAAGATTTCGCTTCATAAATATTTGGTTTAAGTTTTTGAAAATCTTCCCGACAGTTTCGCCGGAGATTTTCATTTTGATTTGAGAAAGCAAAAATAGAATAAATTTTCTATAAATTGCGTATTATTGAGTTAATAAATGTTAAAATAGGGATTATGTGCACATTTTGAAATCATAAAGGTTTATTTGTGACCTAAATGATAGCAAAATGAATGTTTCTAAGGATGGAGAAGAGAGGCTATTTGTCTTTCTCGGTGAGTGGACCCTTGTATTGGCCGAGCAGATTGAACCTTAGTCCGTTTCCGTCAGATAGGGTTATGTCATATCCAGCGTTGCGTTTGGCAATACCGGAAATCTTTATGCCGCTAAAGTTCTTGGATATATAGTTGCGGATTGTTTTGGGTACGAGATCTTCGGGAATCTCGCGTTTTCCGCAGTTGACGGAGGTCCACTTGCCTTTATTGCTGAATTCTATTTTAGTGCCGTTGGTCAAGCTTACATCATAGTCGGTTTTTTTCAGCAGATGCCGGTCAACCTTTATCATGCTGATCTTGGCTTTCGGGAAAAATTCGTCAATCATCTGACGGGCTTCTTCGGGGAGGTTTTCTCTGTCAATGGTATATTTGTCAAAGAATGCATTTGCGGCCGATACACACATTAAGAGTGCCAGCAGGGTAAACAGAAATTTTTTCATTGTCAATATTATTGCATGTAGTTTTTAGATACAGCAAAACAACGTAAGATCAGAGTCGGGTGTTATGGGGATTAATGAATAATCAGATTAATTAAGGAATATTAAATATCACATAAATTATTATACCCTCTTAATGCGCCCTATGGGTATAGTTCTTTCAATTACAATGGAAACACATTACGCCATCAGGGCTGAAGGGATAGCAGGACGCAGCTTGTTAAGTGCAGACCAAGCGATAATGTGTGTCCTATGATAAGCGGGATACCGATTGTCATAGAGACCGGCGGCCATGCTTGTTTTGGCAAAGATGGCCGCCGGAATGACTTTATGGAATGAAATATTTATCAGAAGTTTACTACTTGTCCGATAAAGAAGACAGTATTTGTTGACCTTTCTCTGATCATATAGATGAATGGAGAATTGAAAACCACAGGAGCGTGAGGGAATATTGCGGGAGCTGTGGTCATTCCTGCCTGAGTGGCGGAAGCCGCTTCGGTACCCTCCTCATTGACATCTATTGTCACGGCCTGCAATAACGATGAGACATTGAGATGAGAATTATTTTTGAGTATCGAATTGAATTCTCTAGTAAAAATATCTTCGAATCCCATCTTTCCAATTGCGCCTGCTAAGTCAAGATCTGTATATATTTTGAATTTAGGCACACTTACCTGAAGATTGTAGGTAAGATAAACGGGACTTGCCATCATATTGTCCAGATAATCCTGATCGATGGAATTTCTCATTTCGTCAAATGTCTTTCCTTCAGTAGGCTTGATAAGAAGCATCGAATAGTTGCCTGAACCATATGTGAGTTCCACTGCTTCAATGTTATCATAGAAGTACCCGAGGAAATCTGCTGTCTGATTCATGAAATCGGCTTTAGCCTCCGTGCCGTCGATATTTTTGAATAAGCCGGATTTTGTTTCGGATTTACTGAATTTGTTGGTCCACTTGCCGTTGAAATAGATAGCATTTATTACGGAAAGGGAGGTATGTTGAGGCTGTTTTAAAAACCGGGCTATCATACCCTTGGTATTATCCGAGACCCAGTTGTTTATGGCCTGCATGCCGGATTCTCCGGCAGGGTTCTGGGCAATCCATTCTGCATTGAAAGTATCTGACAATTCATTAGAGAAGTTTTCATTGAGTTCTGCTGCAGTCCAGATAGAATTTGCTAATGAGAGATTGACACGTCCGTCAAGTTCAGGAAGCTCGCGATTCATCATGCCGCAGTATTCATTAAGAGCAGAGAGCCCTTCAGTGCCATCGGTGTATCCCAATCCCTTAAGTATGGCATCGCGGGTGTCACCGTTATCGCCGTTGGCAAGCATGGATAGTGCAGAGAAAAAACCGTAGGGCGATACGATGAAATTGCCCTGTTTTTCGGATACTTGTCTGAAAAGGTCGAACGCGAAATTGTTGTTGGCGTCTACTGCCCCGCGAGTCCGTTCGTTCAGCTGGAGTTGTCTGTACGGAGTAGTACGGTTTTCATCAGATTTTGATGGTTCATCATTACTGCATGCGGTCAGGGCTATGGCTGCCGTCATGATTGCGATGGTCTTGAACGTTTTCATAAGAAATAATTTTATAGGATTATTGTTTCATTTGCATTTTATTTGTCATTTGTTTGGTCTCTGACCATAATTTATATATAGAGAACCGAAAACATTACATTCTGAGATATAAGGATATAAATCCGCATCTTTTGGGCGACCTCCGAGTTTACCGCTTTCATAAAGGAAATATCCGTCAGACGAACCTCCCCATCCCCAGACGCAGTGATAATAGGATTCATAGTAAAGCCCCGGCTACTCGGTTACCACTTGATTTGTCCATGTCGTATATCCTCCGTCTATGACCCATGAGTGGCCTCCTTGATTATCTTTTAGATAACCTGAACATATTACCGGTTGGCCCGCTTCAAGTTCAGAATCCACTATAGAAGAAGAAAAAGCTGCACCGTTGCATCCTTTATAACCCATATTGGTAAAGGTTAGAGGAATTCTTGAGGGGGAAGCGCTTGTAGATGTTGTTCCATAATTAGAATACAAGTTTTCTGCTCTTCCGATAACTTCGAAGAGACGGCTCCAGTTGTCATGTCGGAAATTGGAGTACATGGCTCCCCAGTTGAATGTATATCCCCGATATGATAACGGCCATTTGTTGTATCCCATTACAGTGCCTGCGGCAAGGGCTGTGCATCCTACCACAGCCTGTTCGCCCGAAGACGTAAAGCAGTATTTATTGTAAGGCGATCCCTGATGAAATTTTGTCAGTGATTTGAGAAGAGGCTCGCTATGCACTTTCTTTCCAGATTGATTGATCCAAGGTTCCAACTCGGCATAATAGGTAGAATCTAATCCAGGTTTGCCTCCGACCTCGAAGCCTTCAGTCATTGCTAAACTGTCAATTCTCTCAAGTGCGTCCTTGAGATACCATCTCAGACCTATGTTGTAGAGTGTGTCAGAGAAATGCATTGCTCCATTGTTGGAGATTGCGATTACCGGACGTCTTCTGCGGTCAGCAGACAAAAGCGCAAAACCGTTGTCTTCCCCGTAATTGACGAGGTAGTAGCCATATAAGTCGGGATTTTTCACGCTTCTTGTCAGATGACCTTTTATCTCCACGCTTTTCACACTTTTAGAAGATCTTGTATTTGTAAATATTTCTGTAAAATGATTCTCGGCGTTCTGAAGAGCCTCGTCAAGAGATATGAAGTCAGAGTTAGGATCCAATGGAACTATAATCTCAGGCTCGGTGGTCAGATGGTTGTCAGAACATGAATTTAACGTCACAATCCCAATTAGTAAGATACCAATTAAGTGTATAGTTAAAATAAATTGTTTCATAATATTAACGTTTATTAGTTGTGTTTAAGTATATAAGACCTCGGATTTAATAATGTTATTTAAGTTTCGCAAGT
>DAAV01000104.1 GCA_001701295.1 Bacteroidales bacterium H10 | reverse complement strand
TCTTGGTGACGAAGCGAAGCGGAAGCGTGACGAAGTGTTCCCGCTAAAGGCCGGAAATGGCGACAAATATCTTGATATTACAAAACTTTACAACCGCGAGGGTACTGGATACGCGCAGCAGGCGATATCTATCAACCGTCACACATATCGGATCGAGAAATTGAAAAGGGATGGAGAGTAAGGAATATCGTATGGGGAGTGGACGCTTTGCTTCCGAACTCCTCTTCCGTTACGGAGGGTGGTGGCTCCTGTTGCTTTCCATGACAGCTGTCGCAGGCATAGTGCTTGGAATCTGTATGGATCTGCGGTGGATGGTAGTCGGACTGATGACAGTCTTTGTCGTTATTCCTATGGCATTGGCGTTTCTGTATTATTATTATGGCTTTCGACGAGAATGTTTTGTCAATACCATACCTCATAAAATAGACGTCAACGCGGATGGCATAACAGTCCTTCTGAGAATCTCCGCGCCGGAGCGGACCGAAAGCGCAGATCAGGATTCTTTTTCGGAAAACGTGGATGCCGGACCGCAATATCGACGCGAATTCTTTCCTTTCTCCGCAATGTCACCCTACAGAATCGGAAATAATTCGGTTATAATACCCTTAAGGTCTCCGGCGAAAGGATTTCTGTGGATTCCGGCCGATGCTTACGATGATGAGAAGATTCTGGCCGATACGCTTCGTTTCATCGATTCAAGGATAAGCAAGTCCGATTAAAACTGCTTCTTGGAGAGTGTTTGAAGTCAAGCTCAATCATTCTCTGATATATTAAGACGTTTTAAATTCAAACACTCTCCTAATATGAGAATATTAAAGGATACGAATAAAAAATATTGTTTTATCATGGACATGGAGGTCCGTGATTATGAACTCGATTGCGAACAGATAGTCAATAATGCCAATTATTTGCATTATATGGAGCACACGCGCCATAAATTCTGCAAGGATGCAGGTCTCTCGTTTATCGAGATGCATAACAAAGGTATCGATGCGGTGGTCAGAAAGATCGAGGTCGAATATAAGACATCGCTTCGTGGGGGCGACAGTTTCCTGAGTTGTCTAAGGCTTGAAAGGAAAGGTCCGCGTTTTATTTTCCATCAGGATATACTGAAATCTAACGGGGAAATATGTGCCGAAGGCATTGTGACGGTAGTGGTGCTCAAAAACGGAAAATTGTCGAGAGGTGATGAACTTGCCGCTGTTTTCGGCAGATATATAAAATAGCGGCTTTCAGACATGGATTCGGAACAGCTTTTCAAGATCGCCCTTGCGATGACGCCGCATGTGAACGCACAGGTAGTGCGTGCCATGTGCGATGCCGGTATTTCCGCATCCGATTTCTTTATGTCCGACATGCGAGAGCTTTCTGAAAGACTGTCTGTATCGTCAAGGTTTGAGAATTGTGTCCGTGAGGAGGCATTGTTCCGGGCAAGACGCGAACTCGAATTTCTCGGACGCCATTCAGTTCGTGTCCTTTATCTGCTTGATGACGACTATCCCTATCTGCTGCGTGAGATCCCGGATGCACCGGTTGTATTATATGTTCTTGGCTCCGCGGATCTCAACGCTCAGCCTGTGATGAGTATCGTCGGTACACGCCGATGTACGTCCTATGGCGTCGGATTCTGTAATGCCTTCGTATCCGATATGGCGGCTTATATGCCCTCTGCCACAATTGTCAGCGGACTCGCGTATGGAATTGACGCGGCGGCCCATATCGCGGCCCTTGAAAATAATCTTAAGACGGTTGCTGTCGTGGCGCATGGACTTGATATGATCTATCCCGCGTCCCATCGTGATCTTGCCCGAAGAATAATTTCATCTGGCGGGGCGATCGTGTCGGAATATCCCACGTGTACAAAACCTTTTCAGGGCCGTTTTCTCGAGCGTAATAGAATTGTCGCCGGTCTGAGCGAGCTCACCGTGGTGGCGGAATCGGAAGTAAAGGGAGGTGCCATGAGTACTGCCAGTCTGGCGTTCTCTTATTCACGTGAGGTAGTCGCGGTCCCGGGCAGACATTCCGATGTCACAAGTTCGGGATGCAATGCTTTGATAGCACGTCAGAAAGCACATATTTACACATCTGTCGCCGATGTGATGTCGATCATGGGCTGGAAACCTTCTCTGTTCGACTCCGGGACCAATATGCATTCCCGTCCTCTTTTCCCTGAACTTGAAGGGGATCCCGCCAAGGTGTTCTCGTTCCTGCGTGAATGCGGTATGCCCGTGTCGGTAGATAAAATCCATCTTGCGTTATCTGTCCCGATGCCTTCGCTGATGGCGGCCTTGACGGAACTTGAGTTTGAGGGAATCGTTGTCAAGCTCCCCGGCGCGAGATACGAACTTGCCTGATTCCGTAGATGCGTGCTACGGTATCATCCGGTATAATCGGTATACTTTGTTTTATCATGTTTTTTTATTAATTTTGACAAGAGATGCATCTTTGGCGTCTCTTGAATTGTTATTATTGTGTACGGCATTATGCCGAAACCCTAAGTTTTTTATCTAAGTCTTATGATCATGGAAGAACGCATTATACCTCCTTCCGAACTCATTATAAATGATGATGGTTCGGTTTTTCATATCCATCTTCGTCCTGAACAGGTTTATGACAATATAATCTTTGTCGGGGATCCCGGCCGTGTGGATATGGTCGCCTCTATGTTTGATACTGTCGATTATGAAGTGTCTTCAAGAGAATTTCATACCATAGGAGGCAAGTATAAGGGTAACCCGATAATGGTTATCTCTCACGGCATAGGTCCCGACAATATAGAAATTGTCATGACCGAGCTCGACGCTCTCGTAAATGTCGATTTTAAAACACGCAAGATAAAGAAAGAACACCGTACGCTCAACATAGTACGTATCGGCACATCCGGTTCCCTGCAGGAGGATCTCCACATCGGTGATTTCGTTATAGCCGAGAAAGGAATGGGGTTTGACGGCATACTTAATTTCTATGCTGACCGCGACAAGGTCTGTGATCTTGATTTTGAACGTGAATTCTGTGTCCATACGGACTGGAATAGCACATGGGCGGCTCCTTATACCGTCGATGCCGATCGTGAGCTTGTGGAGCGTATCGGTCGTCATGACATGACACGCGGATATACTATCGCCGCTGTTGGATTCTACGCTCCTCAGGGACGTATGGTACGCCTGAAACTCGCAGATCCGGATCTTAACGCGAAGATCGAGAGTTTTCGCTATAATGGGAGACCTATCACAAATTTCGAAATGGAATCTGCGTGTCTGCAAGGTATGGCCAGACTGTTGGGACATAAAGCAATGACGGTATGCTGTATAATAGCCGAGCGCCGCGCCAACAATGCAGATACCGATTACAAACCGAAAGTCCGCGAATTGGTGCAGACTGTTCTTGACCGCCTGACCGACTGAAAATGATAAGTCAAGACATATAAGACATATTTNNAAAAAATTTCAGGGTAATCCGATGAATCTTGTCGGTGAACTTCCCTCTGTAGGCGTGGATGCGCCTGTTTTCACGCTTGCCGCGCAGGATTTGTCTGACATAACGCTTGAATCGCTGCGTGGGAGCAGGGTAGTGCTTAATATTTTCCCGAGTCTCGACACGGATGTGTGTGCCGCATCTGTGCGCAGATTTAATGTGGAGGCGTCATCTCTTCCGAACACGAAGGTTCTTTGTGTCTCTATGGACCTTCCTTTCGCGGCAGCGAGATTCTGCACGATCAACGGTATAGAAAATGTCATGACGGCTTCCGGCTTCCGTTCGGATTTCGGTACTGACTATGGTGTGCGTATAGCGGAGGGTCCGTTGCGCGGTCTTTATGCCCGTTGTCTTGTTGTCATTGATGAGAACGGCAAGGTGATGGGGGTCTCTCTATGTGAGGAGACTACGGATGAACCTGATTACGAATTCGCCGCCAATCTTCTTTCCTGATGATTTGAAGATGTAAATAATAATAGAGGGGAACGGATCGATCCGTTCCCCTCTATTATTATTTACATGCGTTCGGTTATCTTACGACTTCCTTGCTTGTTTTATTGCCGCGGCGCACGATATATATGCCCGGCACAGGATCTTTGATACGGATGCCCTGGAGATTGTAATACTCGGGTTCGGTTTCTTCAGACAATTCGATCTCTTCGACCGCAGTCGGAGTCGAGTTGAGAAGTTTGCCTATACGGGCCGGTGCGTATGTCACCACATCCTGATCCTCTTTCTCCTTGCTCGAAGAGTTGTCCTGTGAGTAACCGGCGAATACGTTGTCATAGAAACTCGGATCATATGGCAGAGACGCGTGCGCGCTTGCTCCGTAATAATCCACTACCATGACGCCTATACCTGTGTTTTTGATATAGTCTGCCGTAATACCCATCATCGAAAGGGGGAACTTGAATTCATAGAATGTATGAGCGTCATCGTCGATTTCACTGCGCAGGTCGGTAAAACCGGAGTTTCCTTTGAGAAGTTCAGGGTCATAGCTGAAGTCATCCTGTCCGTAGACTGCCGTGATCGATGGGAGCAGACCGTCGGTGTAGCCATATTTTACTTCCGATACCTTGCATGAGTTGGGATCCGTGTAGTCACATATTCCGTTTGCGTTGGGCACAAAGAATCCGGGAGTTCCCACACCGGGCTTGGTCGAACCGAACCACCATGCGTCCACACCGTTCTCAAAGGTCGTATAGATGTCGTTCTGCCAGATGGATGTATTCTCGTTTGTAATTCCTTTTGCCGATTTGTTCGGATCAAGATCGAATGCGATGCAAAGTTTGCCGTCCATATTATATGGCTTTGATTCGCGACCTTGTTTCCCTTCTCCGCCGAGATCCCATATGGTATAGACATATTGTACGCCGAGATAGAGGTTGTCATTGTCATATGCGGCATAGAGTGCATATGAGTCGACTATAGGACGTTCGTGTACTCCTTTGAATGCCTGGCAGACATCACGGGCCACTCCCTGTGCTATCAGTTCGTTTTCACTCCAGTTGGAGAAGGCATTGGTTGCCGGATGTCCTGTAAC
>DAAV01000069.1:678-4669 GCA_001701295.1 Bacteroidales bacterium H10 | reverse complement strand
AAGAGGTTACCATCATCATTGTAACCCACAATATGTCCCAGGCAGCACGGATTTCCGACTATTCCATGTTTATGTACCTCGGAGAACTGATCGAATATGACAAAACCAAAAACATGTTCACCAATCCGAAAGACAAAAGGACAGAAGAATACCTCAACGGACAATTCGGCTAATCCCCGGACAACAGACATTTTAGCTATGAACATAAGAGAAAAATTTTTTGAAAGAATCAACCAGGACTTTGAAGTCTTGTCGAAAATAGTCATCCAGCAAATCAATCAAACGGCCAGATTATTGGATGATAACTCCGATCCGGAGTTATATACCGAAATAGACAACACAGAACGCATCATCGACAGCCTGGATGTCAAACTGCGCAACGAAGTGATAAACGTCATCGTCCTCTATAGTCCGCGAGCGACAGACCTGCGCAAAATCATGTCCTACTACGATATGACGGCTTACCTCGAACGTATCGGCGACCTGCTGATGAACATAAGGAGATTCATGCAGCAAATCGATTTGAAAGGAGCTGTCTTCCCTCATTTTCACGCAGATTTATCAAAATTACTGTCATCAGCCGAAAACATGACACAAAATGCTATATTTGCTTTTACATGCCAGGATAATAAATTGGCTAAAGATACGATTGATTTGGACGATATGGTCGACACCTTACACCACGACATCATCCGGCGGCTGCGCGGCTACGGCAATCAGACACTGAAAGAGCAGCATCTGACCGATATTCTTTGCCTCAGCGGAATCTCCTACAACATTGAACGTATCGGAGACAATGCGACAAATATTGCAGAAGCTGCCATATACCTGATGGAAGGAAAAAATATCAAACACCGGGAAAATGAAGGAAAAGACATTCTGATGGCCGGAAGCGAAGGGGAAATGAGAGACCAATAACTTCAATCTTTTAACTTTGGATTATACAGTATTATGGAACGTAAAAAAATTTTAGTCGTCGACGATGAAGAGGATTTATGCGAAATCCTGCAGTTCAATCTCGAAAGCGAAGGCTTTGCCGTAGATATCGCCAATTCTGCCGAAGAAGCACTTAAAATCATTTCTGCCGACTATCAGCTTGTCCTGTTGGATGTCATGATGGAAGGCATGTCCGGATTCAAAATGGCAGAAAAAGTACGTAAAGAATTGCATCTGAATGTACCGATAATCTTCCTGACGGCCAAAGATACGGAAAACGATATGCTCACCGGCTTCAGCCTGGGAGCGGACGACTATATTCCCAAACCGTTTTCCATCAAAGAAGTCAGCGCCAGAGTGAAAGCCGTCTTAAAAAGAAGCGGAAACGCCGATATACCGGAAATAAAACGTATTGTGGAAGCGGGCGACCTATTGATCGACCTGACAACCAAAAATGTAACGTTAAACGGAAAATCCATACTGTTGACGAAAAAAGAATTCGAAATACTTTCCCGTCTGGTCGGCAATATCGGCAGAGTGTTTTCACGCGAAGAATTGCTGAAGGAGATATGGCCGGACGAAGTCGTGGTGCTCGACCGGGTGGTGGATGTCAATATAACCCGTATACGCCAGAAAATCGGCCGCTACGGCAAACATATCATAAGTCGCTCTGGATATGGCTATGGCTTCATCAGATAAGCGGAAATCACGTAAATTCCATGCCCTCACCTATCCACAGCGGCTGTTCCTCTGGCTATTAGGATACTCCATGCTGCTCGTAGGGAGTTTTGTCGTGTTCCAGTATCACCGGGAAAAGGAATTCAAGGCTGAAGAGATCAATTCCCAGCTCCAGCTGATAAACACGTATATAATCACGGAACTTGAGGAGGGCTACGAGGTATCGGAAATCAGACTGTCGGAATTCCATCCGTTTGACGAGATCCGTCTCAGCGTGATTGATGACAAGGGAAATATAATCTATGACAACACACTCGACTCTCTTCCCAGCAGCAACCATCTCGATCGGACGGAAATACGTCAGGCACTTGCAAACGGTAGCGGCTATTCGCTGCGGCGCCACAGCGAAAGTACAGGTGAGAATTATTTCTACGCAGCAAAGAAAAGCGCAAGCGGATATGTGGTGCGCACGGCAGTTCCCTACTCCCTGTCGCTGAGTTCGCTGTTGAAAGCCGATTACGGCTTCATCTGGATCATGGGTACAATATCGGTGGCCATGTGCATATTGGGCTATTTCGCAACGAGACGTCTGGGTCTGAATATCATGAGGTTGAAAAAATTTGCGGAAGATGTGGAAGACGGGACACGGATATCCGATACAGAACCTTTCCCCCATGACGAGCTCGGAGAAATCTCCAACAATATTGTGAGACTTTATGCCCGCTTGCAGAAAGCGAACGCGGACCGCGACAGCGAGCATCGTGCCGCACTGCATGAACAGACAGAGAAAGAGCGCATTAAAAAACAACTTACCAACAATATTAACCATGAGCTCAAAACGCCCGTAGCCTCTATCAAGGTATGTGTCGAAACTCTTCTGGCCCACAAAAATATCGATGAAGACAAACGCGACATGTTTCTGCAGAGGTGTCTGTCGAACACCGAACGGCTGCAACGGCTGCTGAACGATGTCGCGCTGATAACAAGAATGGACGACGGAGGGGCATCAATAACAAAAGAGACAGTAAATCTCTCAGGGATAATAAATGACACCGTCGACAATCATGAGATCTTAGCCGCCACCAAAGGGATAACGATCAGAAATGAAATTGACCGTGACATCATCATGACAGGCAATCCGTCGCTCCTCGAGACTGTATTCGACAATCTTATAGAAAATTCGATATCTTACAGTGGAGGAAACGAGATAAAGATCAGACTTATTTCTGATGAAAACGGGAAAGTGACAATTNNACAACGGCACCGGTGTGCCGTCTGAACATCTTCCAAGACTTTTCGAACGTTTCTACCGGATAGACAAAGGTCGTTCAAGATCTGCAGGAGGCACCGGACTCGGATTGTCGATAGTCAAGAATGCCGTTCTGCTGCACGGAGGGAACATCACGGCCGACAATCTCAAGACCGGAGGACTGACCTTCAGAATAATCCTTTCCACCGGTAACGACATGTGCGCAAATCCAAATGCGTAATGGCTTCAAAATTGTGAACGCACCGCGTTCATTATTTGATGTTGTGTTTTAGCAAATCCTCTGCTTTAACAGTTACAGGCTTTCCGTTTTCGTTGGCGATGACAACGTATTCTCCAAGTTTAGCTTTGCGCTCGAAAAGTTTTTTCTGCGCCTGTTGAATATTTTCGCGAATACGTTCAAACAGTCTTATGTTTCATCCTGACGCGGATTAGTGTTTGGACATCGGGAGGGATACCCGGTGTCCTTTTTCTCACTGTTGCCCAATCCAATGAAAATGATTATCTTTGCGCTGATAAAACAAAACCCGATAGCTTGATATACAGGGGCTACCGGGATTCAACACTGCAAAGGTAGTGCTTTTTATCTTAAAAACAAAACTTTACTCCAAAAAGATTCTGATTTTCTGATGAAATACGCGGATTTCGAGAAAATAATATCCTCTCAGCGGATGGAGAGATATCTGACAGCCTGCGGCGGAGACACCCGCAAGGCCATGACGCTCTACCGCTACAATCTGCAAATCTCGCAAGATATGTTCACTATTGTCAGTTGTTTTGAGGTGGCACTCCGCAATGCCATCGACCGTAAACTGACAGAGAATCTCGGAGAGGAATGGTTGAAAGATTCCATAACGGCAAACGGTGTCTTTACACAGCCGATATTGAGAAAGACGCGCGACATCATCACCTTTGCCCTTCGTAAATTGCAACAGACACAATCGTATTCCCACCCGAAACTGTTGGCAGAAATGGAGTTCGGAATCTGGAAGTATATGTTCTCGCCAATTCAGTATCGTGTGACGGGACGGAATCTATTGTCGATATTCCCAAACAAACCTCGTTCATCAAGGGAAATGCAGTATAACCAGACCTATATATTTAATGAAC
>DAAV01000069.1:0-614 GCA_001701295.1 Bacteroidales bacterium H10 | reverse complement strand
AAACATATATTCCAAGATAAAGGCCCTATTTTCGTGGATGGATATTGACAGCAATTCACTCCTTTATGGATTGGACCATATCAATAGGGTCTGTTCCCAGATAAATAAACTTAAAGCGGGGATTTAAAGTTATTGAAGGCCGTCAAAAACGGCTTCATAACGCAGATCGACACTCCGAGGCACAGACTGACGAGACGAGAAAAGAAGCCCAAAACGTCATCCGTGAGTGCGATGAAGCTAAAGCAGAGCGGGATGCGCAACGCAAGGAACTCGGTAGCAACATCGCCAATATATTCANNGAGCAAGACCAAGAGGCTTGAATCCGAGATTGTCAGAAAGGATAATGAAATCCGCGAGATGAAAGACCGGGCAGAGGCGCGGGAGGGTGATTTACACCGTGAAATATCCAATCTATCGGATAGCCTGAGACGGCAGAAAGAACATGAGGCAGACACCGTCCGCAGCTATGAATGGAAGATTGATAACTTCCTCAAGTACTTTCCCGATGCGGTTGCCATGCTTCCGGCGATAGAGGAATGTTAGGACGTAGAATTGAGTGACAACTCCATAAAGGGGCTTCTATCGTTGAAAGAATATGTCTTAAAGTCCGGCAT
>DAAV01000106.1 GCA_001701295.1 Bacteroidales bacterium H10 | reverse complement strand
CGCGGATCATCGGTACGTAATCCGAATATGCCATACAGACGTTCGCCGCTGCAAAGATGCCGGCCAAAAATATTTTATTCATAATCCAACTGTTATAAATTACTTCTCCGTTGATATCACCAGCACTCCACCTTTTTCTACCGAGAATCCGGATGACAGTTCCACCTCGTGACCCTCTATTTCAAGAACCCCGCCGTCTTTGACTTTATCCTGCCCAATAAGGACTTTCCGGAACGAACGTAAATTTACTGTTCCTCCATCCTCTATCTCAAACGCCTTGTCGGTGGTCAGATTTCTTGTCGCAGTCAGATTGACGGTTCCGCCTTGCATTACCGTAAAGCATGGTTTGTCAATGTCGCTTACGATANNATATTCTCTTCTCTGAGGAAATAGGATTTTGTCTTATCCTTGATCCGGCTTCCCGAAGCAAAAAGTCTCACATGGGGATAACTGTTCTTTCCATATACACTTACGGAATAATCATTATCGTCCGTCATGCCGAGTTCGTCGCGGGAAAAGGACAATTTGCTGCTTGAACCTGTAACGGAAACATTTACAGATTTATTGTCGCCATTATAAAATACAATGGACATCCCCCTTAAATCATTTCCCGATAGTGTTATATCTTTGAAGTCGGTTTGCATATCAATAGACATTTCAACCGGGGAATGAGTCCAGACATCGATATCAGGATCACCGATCAGATTTCTTGCGAACAGACTTAACTTGTATAGTTTCTGATTTTTAGATGCCAAAATTGCAGCAGCTAGATTGGTGTTTTCATTAAGTCTCGATCCAAATTGATTTTCAACCGCCAAATTATCATCTATATAACAATCACGCGATGTCCCCACAAATGCAACTCCTCCAAAATCTCCGGCAAACAGATATGCCGTCGAGATATTATAGTCAATATTTTTATATCCCTTATCATCTCTAATTCGTCCGAAGGGTACAGCTGTACACGCTTCCGAATATATTACAGAAGGTTTACCGGCATTATCCAAATCCTCATAAGAATTTCCGTCTTCTAACTTATATGAGGAATTCCATTCTTTCATAGGCGATGATCTCAAAGGCTTTATATAACGAGCCTCATACCATGGATTATGACCTCCGGCGACTTCTATGGAGCAGGGGCTTCCATGGCCTTGAAGAGAAATTATCCCACATTGTTTCATTGCATCGATGACAGTTTTTCCTGTAGGAAAGTTCTGTTCAAACTGGTTTATTCCGTTTCTATCCTTATACATTATTTTGTTTGATAAGTCTATCTGTTCTATGATGGATTTTGCATTGTCTGCCTGACTGTGTAGATAGTTATCATACTGCTGTATGAGCAAACCGGAATCAAGATACGAAGCATCCCCCAGACCGGGATCCAATTGATATGTCAACAACTTATCAAAATATGTTTTTATCTCTTTTGGTTTGTTTACAAGCAAACGCCCTGTCGGGAGAGTGGGATTGAAAGAAAATTGGGAATAGATTTCAGAGTAGTATCCGTTCGATTGAAGACTTAGCTTATATTCAGAATTTATATCTGAAAAATAAGTGTCTGTCGCAAAGAAATTCTGTCCATCGTACCATTCGGAAGAAGGCTTACTATTATTCACAGACATCTCCATAAGTTTTCTGATAGGTGCGGATGTTGTGTCATCACCTATGAGCAGAAGTTGGAACGCTCCCAGATTCTCATGTTCAGACAGAATCCAATTTTTGATCTTTGCCTCCTTGTCGAAAGCCTCGTTCCGTAAATTTCCGTTGTCAAATACCTCATATTGCGGATCAGCCATAATTTCCTCGACTGTCTTTACTATCACGGTATGTCCTTTCTGTCGTTTCCAACTTATGTAATCAGCCAAAGACTCCTTGAATTCTTCCGGTGTTATGATGCAGTAGTATTTTTTCTGTTCCAGAAATGATACGGCTTTTGTATTCGATGCTTTTATAGTAGCCGGAGGATTGACTACAAGTTGTTCCAGATCCGTATCATAGATTGACGCCGGAGCAAAACTTGGTTTCAGATTCATTTCCGAGACATTACATTCAGAATAATTTAATGTAAAATCAATGCTCAGGACATCTCCGAGTGAAGAGGTTGCCTTTTTGTAAACCGAAAGCGGAACCGCCACACGGACTATATGGGAACTTCCGTTTACAAAGTACTCGTTTGAAACCCGGCAGCATGGAAATCCGTCATTATTTTCATTTTCTGAGGAAAGCAATGTGAATTTGTCAGGATCATATTCTCTGCTGAGTTGCGGTTCCTGCACGGGATACAGCGGCAGTCCGAGGGTGCGGTTTTCCGCCACAGTCACGTTGTCGACTGTCACCGTAAAGTTGTTGGAGTAGGTCGGAACAAGGAAGTTTATACATTTGTATGGGAGCATGGGGTCACCCGGTTCACCAACATAGTCGCAGTCCGGAGCCCACAGGCGCAGGTAGGGGGTGCCGTCGGGAGCGTTTATCGTGTCCGCCTCTATCTCGGAGGGATCAAGCCGCAGGGTATAACTGATCTCGCCTCCGTAGGCCGTCGCCGCGGCTGCAAGAAGACAGCTCAGCGCGGCGGCCCGCATGATGTAGCGTATTGTAGTTTTCATAGCATCAGGGGTTAGTCGGTGAGTATCATTCGTTTGGAGTCGATCTCCATGCCGTCGGCGATGAGGGTGTAGATGTACATGCCGGCGGTCAGGGTATTGCCCTCTATGGTGATGTCAACCGATCCCCGCTGCGGGATGTCGCGGCGCATCTTCTGGTTGCCGTTCAGGTCATAGACGCATAGGAACGCCTCGGACACCTCGTCGGGAAGCACGCAGCTGATCACGGTGCTCGTGCGGAACGGATTGGGGCGGTTCTGCGACAGACTCGCCACTACCGAACCGTTGCCCGGCGCCGCTTCATGATCTTTGTTCTGTAACGCCTCTATGGTCGCGGCCTGGGTCTCTACCGTAGACTGTAGATTCTGGATCGCGTCCACAAGAATCGGAATAAAGCCGGTGTAGTCGATGCTCA
>DAAV01000011.1 GCA_001701295.1 Bacteroidales bacterium H10 | reverse complement strand
ACAGTCACTGCGGGCGTCCTCACCTATGGTATTCCTTTCCCCATTTACGAGTCTGGAGATGTTCTTGTCGTCTGGTCATCCGATGGTGAGGGATTTGATGAACGCACACTGATTTTTGGCTCTGATTATGGCGTATCAATAAACAGTGCTGGAGATGGTGGAACGGTAACACTTAAACAAGATCGGGTTCCTATCGGTGCAACTCTTGCAATAGTCTCAAACATTCCTGAAACCCAAGAGCTTGCTCTGTCTCACACATCAAAAGTTGATACAGCATCTACTGAAAAGGAGTTGGATCGTCAGGTTCAGATGATTCAGCAACTTAGCGATACGCTTTCTCGTTGTATCAAAGTCAATGTGACTAGCGGCATGACTCCTGAACAGCTTCTTGAAACAATATTCAAAGCGTATCGTGATATTGTTGATTCTCTTGCAAATACTGGATCGATTACCGGTGCTATTCCTGTGCTCGCAACCGGAAGCACTGAACCTCGACCTTTGAAAGATAGATTCTCAGATTTCGTTAATATCAAAGACTACGGAGCCAAGGGGGACGGCGTTTCTGATGATACCGCTTCTTTTCGTGCAGCCGTGGCTGCGGCACAGGGGCGTACTATCTTTGTGCCCTCGGGTTCATACGTACTGACTGGGCATATCGATGGTGGAGACTTTTGGTCTGATAAACCAATCGAATATAATGATGGTTTGGTCACCATCGACAATCTCAATTCTTTGGCCGCAAACAAGTTTCAGTCTTCTTTGGATATCAAAAAAATTGTTGATTATAGCATATCTTCTTCGGAGTATAAAGCTCTTCAGGGTATATGCAGACATGCCAATATCATATATTTTTCTCTGATTATTGATGATACCAAACAAAGGATTGTATCTTTCAATATTTATACGCAATCAGTTGTCAAATCTGCTGATTTTACGAATCTCGGACATGCGAATTCTATAGCATATAGAAATGGTTATCTTTATATATCGGTAATGGGAAACTCCATTGTAAAAATTAATGCAGAAACACTTGTACAAGATTCTATATTTACTCTTCCGTATAATGCTTGGCGTATTGGTTACGATCCCATTTCTGATAGGTTTGCTGTCGCTGGTAATGAATTTTATATATATGATTATAATTTTTCTGAAATATCTAAACGAAAAATTCCTGTCCCTTCAAGTGAAGATGCGAAACAGACAACTCAGGGTCTAGCATATTATGCTGGTGTTCTTTATGTTCCGTATTCAGCTATATCAAGCAGGAAAGGAATCGTACAAATNNAGCATATAATCAATCAGGTTCTATTCTTAATTACTGGTATATTGGTGGGGGATACGGAGAACTGGAAGATATCGAGGTTGATTCAAAAAAAATAACATTCGGTTTCAATACTGACTATGAAACCAATGTAACTTTTTATGAAGCAGACTATACGAGAGCGGCTTGGGAACCAAACAGCTTGGCAAGTATCCAAGCCGATCAATACAATATTTATACTATATNNAAGAGCATACAATCTATTGTGACTCAGAAGCAACAGCACTCGGAGATGGCACTCAAGAGCGTCCTTTCAAACGAATTAAAGATGCAATACAGGCAATTAGAAACGCAAAGACAAAATATTCGATGCTGATCCTTCAATTGACAGGAAATTTTTCAAGTGAAGGGCCTGTATTTATCAATGCTCTTGATCAGTTTTTGTATATACGAGAGGGGACACTCCACTCTCTTTACATGTATTCATGTTCTGCAATTAGTGTTGCAGGGGTTAGCTTTGTTGGATATCCCGGAAATAATTATAATAATGTATATGCTGAACATAGTGTTGTTGATTTTAGGAATTGTAATTTTTATGGAGATGTAGAAAAAAGTTCAGCAATCGTTGCTAATCGCAGTGATATATATCTTACGCTTCCAAATTATTTTTATAATCATTTGTATGCTGGTAAAATATACTCCAGTGATTTAACTGTGAGCTCTAACCAATCATTTTCTGCTTGTCAAAATACATTAACGCTATACAACGAAACTATAGCTAGAATTACTCCTAATTCAGTTGATTCTCATCTAAGAAATGATGGGACAAGTATAATCCTTACTTACGGAACAAAATAGAGGTGTAAATTATGGCTTTCATTATAGAAAAAGAAAAAAAGTATACATACACTCTAGAAGGATATAGAGAAGAGTCTATACCTGAAACAATTTCTGTTCCGGGATATTGTTTTTCTGCATATGCAAAAGTGACAAATATCAATGGAAATAAAGAAAATATTATTGTAACTGTAAGTTACTTTAATATGAGTAACAATAAAGTGATCGAAAACGTTGAAACATACATCTTTAAGCCATCAATAGACGATGGGGCGAAAAACTTTATTGCACAAGCATATGAGTATCTGAAAACTCTTCCGGCATTTGCTCAAGCCGTTGATTGTTGATGCCGTATGAATAGAACGACCATTATCAATTCCGCATTGATGCGCGTTGGAGCAGATGGCGTAAATCTGGCATTTCAGGATACCCCCGGAGCGCAAATTGCTGAAGAGGCCTATGATCGGAGCCTTGAGTTCTGCCTCTCTCTGTATTCATGGCCTTTCGCGCTGCGGTACGCGGTGCTGGCACAGTCCGCTGATGCTCCTCCTTTCGGCTACCGATATGCGTATCAGCTCCCCGGCGACTGTATGCGCGTTCTTGATGTGAGACGTCATGGTGACACTGGAGAAGTGCAGACATGGGCATATCGGTATCAGGGGCCGCGCTACAGCATTGTCGGTCAGGAAATCTACACCGACGCGGATAGCCTCGCACTCAGATACGTGAGCAATGATCGGGAAATGGCTGTCAGCGAAACATTTGCCGATGCCCTCGCGTGGAAAATCGCCTTTGAAATTTCCCCGTACGTTTCGCAAGGCGCAGCCAATGCGCAAAACTATTTTCAGCTTTTTGAGCAGGCCATTGACCGGGCGAAAGTAGAAGCCGACGCGCAGGAAGACCCGGTACGCGAGGAATGGCCATCACATTTTCTTAAGGAACGGAGGGTAAACTGATGCCTATTTTCCATACCCAAAATGTCCTGAATGGCGGAGAAATTTCCCCTTTACTTCGAGGGCGCGTGGATCAGCCGCGCTACAACACCGGGGCGCGGGAAATGCTGAACATGGTCCCCATGCCGCAGGGAGGGGCAACTCGCAGGCCGGGGACGCGGTATCTTGGTATGGCAAAGAATCAGACGTCCCGGCTGATTCCATTCGTGTTCAGTGAGACGCAGGGCCGGATACTTGAGTTCGGTGATAAGACGATGCGGGTATGGCTGCCTGATGGAAAACTCGTTTCTTCTGGTTCCGAACCATATGTTGTGTCCACTCCGTTCGCTGCGTCCGATCTGCGGGCTGTTCGGTTCGCACAGTCTGCGGACGTGGTTTACTTCGCTCATCTGTCGTATCCGCCGTGTAAGCTCTCTCGGTATTCCGATAATGATTGGAGATGGGAGACGCTCACCTTCATGCCGTCCATCTCAGCCCCGCAACAGCCTGCGCTACAGATTTTGGACAAGCGTGCTGATGATGACAAACCGAAAAATCCGAGCATGACGGATTACAGCTATCTCGTCACGGCCATTGATGGAGAAACCGGAGAAGAATCTTCCGCATCTCCTGCCGCGACGATTGAAGCCGAGGCACTGAACAGCGTCGATTACCACNNTGGCCAGCCGTATCCGGTGCCAGCGAATACCGTATCTACAAAAAGAAGACAGGGGTTTTCGGATTCATCGGGCGGGCAAGCAAAGACGATACAACTACCGCGACCACGACGCTCCAAGGGATCGATATCGGTGGGTATCGGTTTTCTCGGACGGCAGACGATCTGTTCGTCTCAGTCCTGACCCAATCTGTCGAAAAACCTGACGGCACAACAACGACAGTCGTCACCGGGGTCAAGGTTGGGAAAACTTGCGTTTTGATTCCACAGACTTATCCGGCATGGTACAATGCCTCGTTGCAAAAGCTCTTCGTTTATCACGAAAAGGATGAACAGGGGGTTCCTGCAGGCTGGATCGGAGTCGATAACGTCCCTTCGGGATATGAGGGAGAGTACGGAAGCTTCACAAGCTATGCAGGATTCGGTCAGAATTCAGAGTACCCTCAAGGATTTCAAGGAGACATTCAGGCGAATCCAGTCTTTTTTTATACTTACGCGCAATACTATGATGACAAGAACATCGGCGCGGATACCGAAGACACGCCGATAGAGCACAAGAATCCTTTTGAGGGCTCAGG
Organism: Bacteroidales bacterium H10; assembly: GCA_001701295.1. Classification (GTDB taxonomy): domain Bacteria; phylum Bacteroidota; class Bacteroidia; order Bacteroidales; family Muribaculaceae; genus Lepagella. The sequence continues at coordinate 1,734 of DAAV01000011.1, read as the reverse complement.
AAACTATCCTTCACAGGTCTTTTTCCATCAACAACGCCTTGGATTTGCGGCTACGGCAAATAGGCCGATCACGTTCTGGCTGTCCCGTACCGGAGATTTTGAAAGCATGGCCTCTTCGGTGCCCCCGAAAGATGATGATGCGATTGAAGTGACCCTTGCCGCTACACAGGCGAATCGGATTGTGTGGCTCCAGCCTGACCGCAACGCTCTTGCTTTCGGGACAGAAGGAAGCGAGTGGACGCTGCAATCTTCGGAGGGCGTGGTGCTCACGCCGTCAACCGTCTCTTTCCAGCTCCAGACAACGAACGGTGGAGAAGGGGCAGTATCGGCGCTGTCCGTTGGCGGCGGGGTTCTGTATGTGCAGCGCGNNAGCGAGTTCGCCTACAACTACAGCGCGGACAAGTACCTCGGGCAGGATTTGACCCTCCTTGCCCGGCATATCATCAAGGATCGGGACATCACGGCATGGGCGTACCAGCAAGAGCCGTACAGCACGCTCTGGTGCGTTCTTTCCGACGGTACGTTTGCTGGTTTGACATACATGAAGGAACAGGACGTCATCGGCTGGCATCGGCATACAACTGACGGGAGTATACTTGACGTGGCCGTCATCCCGGGGGCGCCTGATGATCAGGTTTGGTTCCTCGTGCGGCGGACGGCTGGCGTCTTTGTCGAACGGCTGGAATCCTTTTTTGACAGCGACAACCTTGATGACGCCTTTTTCCTTGACTCGGCATTGCACTACAGCGGCGAGGCTGCGGATACGTTCAGCGGGCTTGGACATCTTTCCGGCCGCACCGTGCAGGTCTTTGCGGACGGCGGCACGATTGATGGATTGACCGTAAGCGCGGGCGGGGAACTCAAGCTGAAAAGCCCGGCGAAATCCGTACATATCGGCCTTCCGTATACTTCGCGGGTCATACCGAACTTGCCAGAAGTGCAGACACAGCAAGGATGGACGCTCATGCACAACCGGAAGATTTCGGCCGTACGGGTCAGGACGTACAGGAGCATGTCGTTCCTTGCCGGAATTGCAGGTAATCTTTCCCCCATCGTGGACAGACACATTAGGGGAGGGGCTTTCAGCGTGCGGCCATTTTTCAGCGATGGGACGGACCTGAATATGNNCATATGGAAACATGCGGCGGGTGGTCATCCGAATCCCCGCTTGTCTTTGAAGTAAGCAGCGCAACGCCGCTCACGATTCTGGCGATCGTCACGACGATGGATATTGCACCGTATGCCGGGGGAGGGATGCTGTAATGGGGGCCATGACTTTAGCGTTGACCGCTGGCGGCCTTTCGGCGCTGTCCAGCCTGCAACAGACTTCTGCCGCCAACAAACAGGCGCGGTATCAGCAAGACGTGGCGGAAGCGAACGCGGCGGCCGCACGGAATCAGGCGAAGATCACGGCTGAGAAAGGGCGGATTGAAGGGGAAAACCTTGACCGGGAACGGTCTGCGCTCCGGCGCCAGNNGATTTGCAGTCCGGCAATATCGCTTCCCTCGGCGCCCTCGGCGTTGACATTTCCAGTGGTTCGGCTGCGGACACGCTGGAAGGCAATGCGCTGCGGTTCTCTCAGGATGTGGCACTGAATCGGTATGAGAAAGCCCTTTCCGAATGGGAAACGGGCGAGAACGTGAAGGCTCTTGAGGCAAACGCGGCGAACTATGACGCGGCGGCCAGCTACTACGGTTCGACGGTAAAGGGGCTTGGCAACTCGCTTCTGACGGC
>DAAV01000096.1 GCA_001701295.1 Bacteroidales bacterium H10 | reverse complement strand
AATCCTCACTTTCTTATTTTATCTTGTAGCATCGTAAGAGAGAGCTTACAGCTCTTCCTCTATTTTCTCGATATGAGGAGCCTCGTAGCGATAACGGGCCTCCCAGCCGAGGGCAGATGCGCCAAGAACGGCGGCATCGCTCTCTTTAAGTTCGGATACGAGANNTTACCTTTGAAAACCGGCATGACATTCTTGTCAAATGATTCCTTGATCGGCTTGAGAAGAAGATCTCCACTCTTGGCAAGACCGCCGAACAGTATAAATGCCTGAGGACTTGAGAAAGCGGCCATATCGGCAAACGCCTCGCCAAGAATCTCACCGGTATAATTGAATATCTCTTTGGCAAGTTTGTCGCCGGCCATTGCCGCATCATAGACATCTTTAGATGTTATATCCTCAATTTCCATGTTGCGGAGCAATGATGGCTCTGTGCGGACTTCAAGGAATTCGCGGGCAGTTCGTGCTACGCCGGTGGCAGAACAATAAGCTTCAAGACAGCCGGTGCGGCCGCAACCGCATACGCGGCCGTTGTTGCGCTTCATGATGACATGTCCCAGCTCGCCGGCAAAACCGTCCGATCCATAGACAAGCTGACCGTTGATCACGATGCCGGATCCGACACCTGTTCCGAGAGTAATCATGATGAAATCTTTCATGCCTCGGGCAGCTCCATATGTCATTTCACCGAGTGCGGCGGCATTGGCATCGTTGGTGACTGCCACAGGTATACCACCGAAGGCTTTGCTGACTTTCTCTGCCAAAGGAATGACAGGTCCCCAGGGAAGGTTTGGCGGATTGATGATTTCTCCGGTATAGTAATTTCCGTTGGGAGCGCCTATACCTATTCCCTGAATCTGATTCTCAGCCTCATTAGCCTTTATAAGGCGGGACAGGCCTTCATATAGTTCTGCGATATAATCATCAAAATCCGAGTGCTTTCTTGTCTTTACGGAATCTGCCGCAACCACATGACCGCGGGCATCTACAATGCCAAACACAGTATTGGTTCCGCCTATGTCAATTCCGACTACATACGGTTTGCTCATTTTTTGTTTTGTTAAGTGGTTATAAATCGAGTTATATGGTATTTATGTTACAAGCATAAGGAAGATCCACCCTATTGAAAAAGAGAGGATTTCTGCAAAACAGAAGTGCAGTCGGGGAGACTTCCGATATTTCGAAGACAAATATAATACAAAAAAGGCTAATACACAAAACTTTTGTATTTATTTTTAAACAGCTTCCTGATAAACCGTGTCTTCAATCCCGTTGCCGGAGTAAGCTGCCGCTTATTATTGTTTATTCTTTTGTGTCACGAGATTTTTGGTGTTTCCGGCCATAAAACTTTTGATATTGTCGACCGCAATGTCGATAAGGCGTTTTCTTGCCTCGACAGTCGCCCAGCCAAGATGAGGTGTGATAAAGCAATTCCGGGCCGACAACAGCGGGTTGTCAGCCGCGGGAGGCTCCTGGGAAAGCACGTCGAGTCCTGCGGCGCATATATCTCCATTTTCGAGTGCCGAAGCCAAAGCCGTCTCATCGACAAGCGGTCCGCGGCCAGTATTGATTAGCACGGCGGTTTTCTTCATCAGCGCAAGTCTGTCGGAGTTTACAAGATGAAATGTGTTTTCCGCAAGAGGACAGTGAAGTGAGATTATATCGGAAGAGGAGAATAATCCGTCCATATCTGTTTTTGTAACACCTTCAGGCAGATCTTCAGGATTCTTGGATGTATATGCCAGCACATTCATTCCGAATGCAAGTGCTATCCGCGAGACAGCCTTCCCGATATTGCCGTAACCGACAATACCCAGCGTCTTGCCGCACAGTTCCTGAAAAGGTTTGTCCCAATACACAAAATCGGGAGAGGCAGTCCAGCGGCCTTTTCTGTTTTCCGATGTGTAATGCTCCACCCTCGAAGTGATGGCAAGAATATGAGAGAATACCATCTGCGCCACCGATTCGGTGCTGTAGGCGGGAATATTGGTAACTTCGATACCTGCCGTCTCCGCGCTCCTAATGTCGACTACGTTATAGCCTGTAGCGAGAACTCCGATATACTTCAGCCGTGGTAACGAGTCGAGTAAATCCTTCTCAAGAACAACCTTGTTGGTGAGAATTATGTCAGCATCCGACACCCGTGCACGTATTTCTTCGGGAGCGGTACGGTCGTAAATTTCGAGATCGACAATATTCTCAAGGGATTTCCAGGAAAGATCTCCCGGATTGACACTGTAACCGTCAAGTATAACTGCTTTCATATAAGTAAACTGTACAATTCGTGTATCCTTCTTGTCAGGAATACAATTACGTCCGTTGCGAATTTACGAAAATAATTCAATACCTACAAGCCTCTTCATTCTTCCCGTAATCTCATTTATCTTTTTGTATCCGTCTGAATTTCCTGTGTTTTCATTTGCGCAAATGTCGTATTTTAAGTAATTTTACAATCTAAAACCAACTCATTGTCATATGCTTAAACTTACATCGAAAACAGCAAAGATACTTTATTCAATTATAGCCAGTGTACTTCTTATGGTTGTATATGATCAGTCCTGGAGAATTACGGCATTATTAGGATTACATTCGACCTCCTTATCAAAATTTATTGTCGGGTATTCAATAATGTTTATCGCGGTTATTATACTCACAAGTTTTGTTATAAAGCCCAAGGAATTATTCTCTTTTCTTGGTTTGAACGGTAATATTGCCAAAGGATTCTGCATATCTCTGATTTGTGTTTCCCCCCTCTTTATTTTATTTCCGATTTTAGGTTCCTTCAACTCTGACACGACTCTATCGCTTATTTTAAGAAAAAGTATTTTCCCCGGATTTATGGAGGAATTTATGTTCAGAGCATTTATGTTCGGATTGCTTTTCCGATATGCCAAGACCGGGTTCTTCTGGTCAGTAATATTGCCCGCGCTTTTATTTGGTTCCCTTCATCTTTATCAAGGACATGATGTGGTTTCTTCCCTTGCGGCCTTCGGTGTAACCTTTATAGGCGCAGTTTACTTTAGCTGGATGTATGTGGAATGGAATTTTAATTTGTGGGTTCCAATCGGATTGCATATGTTAATGAACGGAGCCTGGATCATATTCTCGCTGGAGGGTACTGAAGTAGCAGCCGGAGGTCTTATCTCCAATATTGCACGTGTCATTAGCATACTTCTGGCAGTCGGATTAACAATATGGCATAAGAAAAGAACGAAAGCAAGATTTTCAGCTAGCCTGTCAAATTCATCTTCATGCTAAAATCATTTTAAAGGTAAACGTACTCTAAGATGTCAGTATAAAAGAAAATACCGTTTAATTTGTTTGTTTATGTTGATAAAAATAAGGAAAGGAGAAAATACTGATATTGAAGCTATAATGTCATGTTATGACATAGCTAAGCAATATATGCGAAAATCAGGGAATCTTACACAATGGATAAATGGATATCCTTCCCGAGAACTTATCATTGAGGATATCAACCGGGGTATAAACTATGTAGGTCAAGACGAGGATAATGATATAGTAATGGTATTTGCTTTCATTATCGGAAATGATCCCACTTACAATATAATAGAAAATGGCGAATGGCTCGATGACTCTCCGTATGGAACGATTCACAGACTTGCATCCACAGGTAAATATAGAGGAATATTGAAAATATGTATAGACTACTGCCTGTCATATATAAATAATATCCGTCTTGACACTCACGCAGACAATCTTACGATGCAGAAAAGTACTGAAAGACTGGGATTCAAAAAATGTGGGATAATTTATTGTCAGGACAGCACTCCCAGAATTGCCTACCAGAAAATTAAGCTGCCATAAGAACACCACGAAATCAAGCTAAGATAATGTTTGGAATTCTATTATAAAACTTTTCGGACACATATTTCCACAATTCCGGTAAGAAGGGACGATTNNACAGAACATCTTGGTGGAGAATTGATCTCTTACTCTATAGCCGTGAAGTCAGAGAAATGGTCTACAATATCATCTTCGAATGGCTGCGGCGCTTCAAATGGCAATAAAATTTCCCGTTCAGATTTAAACATAAGCGACAGAGCTGTCGGTCACATCGGCCGGCAGCTCTTTTTATCATTATTCCATAGACAAAATATGAGTAACGGTTTAAAATTAGGAGAATAATGGTATTAAGCGTNNTCAATGTTTAGATTTTTTTTATTAATTTTGCCCACAAATTATATTTATATTTTTTTAACTTTTAAATCCTACTACCAATCAAAATTCATGAAAAAATTGATTTTAGGGGCAGCGCTCTTTGCCTGTCTCTCCGTAGCCGCTCAGAAGCCCAAAATCTACATTGCATTCCAGTGGCACATGCATCAGCCTATTTACACACCTGGCGAGAATGTAATGGAAACTCACCAAGGAGGTTCTTTAAGTTATGATCTCCTTGATGTCTTCACTTCGCGCACAGGAGCCTACACGAACTGGCCGGCGCAGGCAATCGACAAACTGATTGATGCAGGTCTGCCCGGAGGAGCCCAGGTATCGTTCTCCGGCTCTCTGGTCGAAAACCTGAATGTAATTGAACAATCTACCGGACATTTCCAGAACTGGAAGAGAAACTGGACTGACTACATTGCTAAGAAAACCGATAACGGAAATCCCCGCATCGATATGGTCGGGTTCGGATATTACCACCCTCTGATGGCGCTTATTGACGAAGAAGACGCCCGGAAGCAGATTCAGAAACACCGTGATTGCTTTGCCGAGAATTTCCCCGGAATGTCTTATTCAAAAGGTATCTTCCCTCCTGAGAATGCATTTGAGGAACATATGATTCCGGCTCTTGTCAAAGAGGGAATAGAGTGGGCCATGGTCGACAATTCACACTTTGACCGTACTGCGCAGGGATACCCATGGGTAAAAGGCGTTTCCATCGTAGAACCCAATAAGGCTGACATTCTCAACCCCAACCCTTCCGACTGGATCCATATCGATGGTCTATACTGCCCGGGGCAGATATCCGGTGGCTGGGGACACCGTCCGCACTGGATGAAATATGTCGATCCGTCTGACGGCAAGGAATATAAGATGATTGCCGTGCCTACGTCTCTGGTATTCGGCAACGAGGATGGACGTGGCGGATTCGGAGCGCTTCAGTATGAACAATGCATCAGCCAGCTTGAACCGTATAACGATGATCCAGCTCATCCGATACTTGTGGTTCTCCATCATGACGGAGACAATCATGGAGGCGGTTCCGCAAGTTATTATGGTTCAAATTTTCAGAATTTTGTCAACTGGCTCAAGGCCAATCCCGATCGCTTCGAGTGTACTACCATTCAGGACTATCTCGAAACATTCCCTCCGGCCGATGACGATATCATTCATGTCGAAAGCGGAAGCTGGTGGGGTGCCGGTGCAGATCCTGAATTCCTCAAATGGAATGGCGATAAGGGTGACTATGTCGGCGCGACCGGTCCTTATAGCCCTGACCACAACAGCTGGGGTATAATTACCGCAGCATCCAACCATGTGAAAACCGCCGCTGCGATTGCTCCTGATAACGCCGATGTGCGCGCAGCGTGGAATGAACTCATGTGCGGTGAGACAAGCTGCTACTGGTATTGGGACGGTACTGAGGAATGGGACTCCAAGCCTGCCACCGCCGCCAACCTAGCTGTCGGGAAAGTGGCTGCTGTTCTTGCGTCAGGCACTGACAAGACAGGTCCTTCGATTTATCATCCACAACGAGAACCATACAACCCCGGAGCAAAAGAATGGGACGTCGTCCAGCCATCAGACTTTACCGTCTGGAGTTATGTCTATGACTTAAGCGGCCTCAGGTCTGTCAAACTGAAATACCGTATTGACAAAGATGGAGTCAATCCATTGACATCGAACCAGAACGAGACATATGCAGGAGGCGATGAAGTCGGACCCTGGCAGGAAATCGAGATGACCGGTAAAAACATCGAGTCAATCACCAATCCTCTTCCCGAATACAAGGCTCAGGAATACTCCGCTGAAGTAAAGGGGCTCAAAGACGTGCTTGTAGATTATTATATCGAAGCTACCGACACCAAAGGCAATGTAGCCCGTTCCATGATTCTCCATGTATATGTAGGAGACGGTAACGGCTCTTCTCCGGTAGAGCCGGACCAGCCATCAGTGCTCGGTTCATATACCATCTCTCCCGCTCAGCCCACAAAAGATGATGTGATCACCATCACGGCTCCCAACGGACAGGAAGGAATAATTCTCCACTGGGGTGTAAACAAATTTGAGAAGCCTATTCAGGAATATCTTCCCGAAGGTTCGCAATATCACAGCGACGGAAAAGCCGCACGCACACCCTTCACACTTAATTCAGATGGCAAATACGAAGTTAAAATCGGTCCGTTCAACAATCCAAAACAATCCGCAGATTATATAAGTTTTGTGACCAATACCGGCAATAACTGGGACAATAACGGAGGCAGCGACTATCGTATCAAAATCAACACTACCACATCTATCGAGGAAATAGATTCAGATACAGACGCCCAGGACGAATATTACACTCTTCAGGGTGTACGCGTCGATAACCCCTCTCCCGGCATCTATATTTGCCGTAAAGGTTCAAATGTAAAGAAAATTATCGTAAGATAATAACACGATATTCCATATATACACGGTCCCGGCGCATACCGGGGCCGTGTATATTATTTAAATACCAATCATTTATCGGGCTCGATGCCATGCATATTCACCTGAATGCGGTTGGTGCCGTCATAAAGAGTTCGCATGAACGCATTGAAATCCTCAAGTGAGCACTCCGTGTCTTACCTCGGGGTTGAGTGGCAGAGGTTGCTGTGCGTTCACGAAGAACACACAGATAATGGCTAAAGCCAATGACAGAAATTTCTTATACATTTTAATAATTGTTTTTTCGAGAATTATTCTTCTTATAAATCAGACCTCCGAGCAAGCCTGCGATTATTCCGACTATTACAGGCAGGAAAGCGATAATTGATATTTTCATTATTCTCTTATATTTGATTGTTTGCGATATTTCAGATATTGAAAAAGAAATATAACGGCGGCACTCATAAGAGCATTGACGATCAGACGATATTCATCATAATCGTAAAAGAACGAGCACCCGAAGCAAAGGCATGCCAGAATGGAACAGTATCGGCACTTTACTTTGGCTTGACATATCTCCTTGACATACCTTTGAGTGACATCAGGATAATCAGCGTTAAATGATCTGATCGTCTTTGTCAGAAAGAACGGATAAATATATCCGCAAACAAAAGTGATCACAAGACCAGCCATAGCAACCGTAAAATAAGGGGTGCTTAAGTATTGATCCATTTCACGTCCTATGGTTATGTCTATTACAACTTCGATAAGGAATAATGCAACGATTATCATAACATATCGTAGAATTGCCCGGAGGCCGCAAATAAGATTTGTTTTCATGACGAATATCTTTGATTTCAGTTGCAAAGTTACCTCTAAATTAGCAGACAACAAACTACAGCACCTTACATTCTTAACTGTAAGATACTGATATTCAATAGATGTAAAATTTAATTTCTTACATCGTCCAACAGATGCATAATTTACTCAAGATTTTGGAGATATTCGGCTTTCCGGGGACTGTCGCTCTTGGAAATAGCGGACTTCAGGCGTGATTTATACACATATATATTTCTCAACTCGGTATCGGTGAAAATGCTTATCGCTTGTAAGGAGAAGCCGCAGAACAGATAAAGGGCGGGTCTATATTGCGAGGCCGACATCTTTGGAAAATCTTCCTTGAACCGCACCATAAGATTATTCTTATAACCGTTTACAATCTTCGTTAATTCATCTGTAGCTTCTTTACTACCGAAGTTCGATAATGCGGTCTTGACATCCGAATAAATGCGTTTCTGTTCCTGTCCCGTGTCCTTACTCTCAAAATAAGTCGCTGCAAGGCTGTCGATAAGATTGAACCGGGTCTGGAAAAGCTCAGTAATTTTTGTGGATATATCTTTGTTTAGACAATCACTTTTGAACAGATTGTCCTGCATAGTCCTGATTTTTAGAAGGTCATTTTCATGTTCAAGCCGAAGCAATCTGTTCCTCTTTTTCAAAAATGCATAAAGTGATATATTTAAGTTTCGCAAGTTCAA
>DAAV01000070.1:798-2512 GCA_001701295.1 Bacteroidales bacterium H10 | reverse complement strand
GTGATGTCGCCGAATATCAGATCAGCCTCTCGCAAGAGCGCATGAAGCATCTGGATGTATCTCTTGAAGAAGTGCGTCAAGCAGTTACAGACATCAATAGCAATCGTTCCGGAGGAGTTATTTACGATTATGGCAACGAATATCTCATAAAAATCGATATGCACACCACCGCAACCGATCAATTGTCAAAAAGCGTCATCCGATCCGACGAGCGTGGCGTGATAACGATTGGCGATATAGCGACTGTTTCAATGGGCATTAAGTCGCCAAAACTCGGCGTTGCATCGGAGCGTACAAAACCGGCTGTACTTATGACCGTAGCAAAGCAGCCGGCGACAAGCACGACCAAACTCACTGCAAACATCGAAACTACGCTAAAGAGCCTTACGCCCTCACTGCCAAATGACATCAATATCTCGACTGATATCTTCCGGCAAAGCGACTTTATCGATAATTCGATAACCAACCTTCAAGTGTCATTATTCGAAGGTGCGATATTTGTCATTATCGTGTTGTTCATTTTCCTGATGAACTTCCGGACTACGCTGATTTCCGTTGTCGCGCTCCCGATCTCCATTATTGTCACCATATTGATTCTGAACTGCTTTGGCCTGACAATAAACACCATGAGCCTCGGAGGCATAGCTATTGCAATTGGTTCATTGGTCGATGATGCGATTGTCGACGTGGAGAACGTATACCGTCGGCTGCGTATAAACGCGCAACTTCCGGAAGATGACCGCCTTACCTCAAGAGAAGTAGTTTTTGAAGCCTCGCGTGAAGTTCGTTTACCGATCCTTAATTCAACCTTAATTATTGTCGCCAGTTTTCTGCCTCTTTTCTTTCTTGACGGCATAGAGGGTCGAATGCTCATCCCACTCGGCATATCGTTTATAACAGCTCTTATAGCATCCACTGTAGTAGCTTTGACAGTCACACCCGCCCTATGCAGTTTCCTTTTAGGCCGTAATGCCGATAGCAGGCAGTTGCAACGTGAGCCTCTGATAACGCGCATTATTGTAAAAGCCTATAGAAGGTCTTTAATAGCCGTGATGCGTCATCGAGTCGCGGCTCTGACGGTTACGGCTCTGCTTCTTGCCGGAGCATTAATATGTTTTTTCATGTCGGGGCGCGGATTCCTTCCATCTTTCAACGAAGGATCGCTTACTATCAATGTCAGTACTCTCCCGGGGATCTCACTTGAAGAAAGCGACCGTATCGGACGCGAAGCTGAACGAATCATACTTTCTTTGCCGGAATTCACTACTACCGCCCGAAAAACAGGGCGTGCTGAACTGGATGAGCATTCGTTAGGCGTCAACGTTTCGGAAATCGAAGCTCCCTACACTCTTTCGACACGTTCCCGGGATGAAATCATACGGGAACTTCGTGAAAAGCTGTCACACCTTCCGGGCACTAATATTGAAATCGGCCAGCCGATATCACATCGAATNNCACAGATTGCCATAAAAATTTTCGGCAGCGATCTTGAAACCCTGCATAATGTTGCATCGGAAGTGCGACAATCCATAACCGGAATCGACGGCATCGTGGATGTAAATGTAGAGCAGCAGACGGCAAGACCGCAGATTGACATTCGTCCTCGCCGTGAATTGCTTGCACGCTATGGAATAACCAACGGACAATTTGCAGCGGCTGTTGCCACGCTTCTCGGAGGAGAACAGGTTGCACAAGTGTATACCGAGGGCATCCC
>DAAV01000070.1:0-791 GCA_001701295.1 Bacteroidales bacterium H10 | reverse complement strand
GCGACTCGACTACATATCTCAGATAATGATTGACTCCCGCGAAGGGAAAATACCGCTGAGTTATGTGGCCGACGTCGTTTCCACAACCGGGCCAAATACAATAAATCGGGAAAACGTCAACCGGCGTATCGTTGTATCTGCCAATGTCGACGGACGTGATCTGCGCGGAGCGGTCAATGACATCATGGAAACGATTGAAAAAACAGTAAGACTCCCTGAAGGATATTTCATCGAATTCAGCGGACAGTTTGAAAGCGAGGCCGCCGCATCCCGCACACTGGCTTTGGCATCATTGATTGCATTAATTATCATTTTCATTCTTCTCGTCAACGAATATCATGATCTCGCCCAGTCGACAGCCATTCTCGTCAATATGCCGCTTGCGTTAATTGGAGGAATATTCGCTTTGGCTTTAACCGGTTCGGAAATCAATATCCCGGCAATAATCGGATTTATTTCATTGATGGGAATCGCCACTCGTGGCGGGATGCTTTTAATGTCACATTACAATACGCTTGAAAAAAACGGAGTCACGCTTTACGATCGTATTATAAAGGGGTCGGCCGACCGCCTTAACCCAATCGTGATGACCGCACTGACTTCAGCTCTTGCCCTAATTCCACTCACATTGCGTGGCGGCCAACCCGGCAACGAGATCCAATCGCCAATGGCGGTAGTTATTCTTGGCGGCTTACTGTCATCGACTTTACTAAATCTCTATATTATGCCAATTCTTTATTCTTACATATCAAGAAGCAAACGGAAAACGAAATGACAAATCATAGTTCTAC
>DAAV01000166.1 GCA_001701295.1 Bacteroidales bacterium H10 | reverse complement strand
TTTAATTTGATCACTTACTTAATAGCCACTTAACGAACTATTGAAAAATAATTTTGAACGGTCTTTATGACTTCCGGCTCTATTGGCGTTAGATAAGTAAAAATATGAGATTATGAGACCGATGAGAAAAGCCGCAAGGCGCAGGGACGAGCAATGGGCATATGAAGTGTTTGACAGGGCACCGTTTGTCACGGTCAGTATGATACGGCCTGACGGCACNNGCTGTCTCTTGTCCGTAAAGATGAGCGCACGTTCTATTTCCATTGTGCAAGGGAAGGTGAGAAGATTGATTGTCTCAAGGTGAATTGTATTGTAAGTCTGTCTGCTGTCAGCAAATGTACGCCCCGCTATGAGGAAGAGAAGAATAATTTCACAGAATATTTTCATTCCGCAGTGGCAGTGGGAAAGGCGGAAACGGTGGAGGATGATGATGAGAAGATAGAGGCTCTGCGTCTGATATGTCAGCGATTTTTGCCGAAATTCATGGATCGTTTCGATGAGGCTGTGGCGCGGAGTCTTTCCGTCACGACAGTTGTGAGAATAACGCTTACCGAACCGCCAGTAGGAAAATGCAAACCTTAATATAAACGGAAAGGATGCAACGGGTCTGTTCTCTCCGTTGCATCCTTACTGTTAAATTATACTGTCTTGTCAGCCGATCATAGTGGCGATATCCTGTTCAACGGAACTGATAGTTCCTATGTTGAATTTTTCCTGAAGTACTTTCAGGATATCAGGAGTGAAGAATGCCGGCAGGGTCGGACCGCTGTGTATGTTTTTCACTCCAAGCGCAAGAAGCGCGAGCAACACTATTATGGCCTTCTGTTCGTACCATGCGATATTGTAGACAATCGGCAGGTCGTTTATATCCTTCAGCCCGAGTGCGTCGCGCAGAGCGAGAGCGATTCTGACGAGCGAATAGGAGTCGTTGCACTGTCCGGCGTCAAGCACCCGCGGCACACCCTCGATATCGCCGAGCGCGAGTTTGTTATAACGGTATTTGGCGCATCCGGCAGTCAGAATGACACAGTCGCCAGGCAACGCTTCGGCAAATTTCGTGTAATAGTCGCGCGACGGGAAACGGCCGTCACATCCGGCCATCACAACGAATTTGCGGATCTTGCCTCGCTTTATCAGATCGATGATCTTGGGCGCGAGATCTATCACCTGATGGTGGGCGAAACCGCCGACAATCTCACCATGCTCGATGGCTGTCGGCGGGGGACAGGTCTGCGCGTGGGCAATCAGTTCGGAGAAATCTTTCGGTTTGCCGTCGCGGCCCTCTTCTATATGGTGGGTCCCGGGCATGCCGACCACGCCTGTCGTATATACACGGTCCATATACGTGCAGTTTCTGCGCGGGGGGACTATGCAGTTCGAGGTGAACAGGAAGACGCCGTTGAATGTCTCGAATTCGTCGGTCTGTCTCCACCAGGCGTTCCCGTAATTGCCTGCGAAATGAGGATATTTCTTGAAGGCGGGATAGTACTGGCCGGGCAGCATTTCAGAGTGTGTATAGACATCGACACCTTTCCCTGCGCTCTGTTCGAGCAGTTCCTCAAGATCTTTCAGGTCATGGCCGCTGATGAGGATGCCCGGACGGTCGCGCACGCCTATATCCACTTTCGTGATTTCAGGATTCCCATAACTTTCGGTGTTGGCCTTGTCAAGAAGCGCCATCACTTTCACACCGCCGTCGCCTACATTGAGCACCAGCGACAGCAGTTCGTCGACACCTATGTCCGGACGTGCCGTCTCGGCCATTGCGTTTTCTATTATGGCATACACGTCATCGTCCTCGAATCCGAGATTGGCGGCGTGCCGTGCATATGCCGCCATACCTTTGCAGCCATATATGGCAAGTTGCTTCAGGCCCCGTATGTCATCGTTTTCTTCGGCAAGAACCCCGGTGAACGCCTCGCATCTGTCCGCCTCGTCGGGCTCGGCATAAAATTCCACCTGAGGCAGGTCGGGAAGCTCGATACCCTGTTTCTTTGCGGTTCCGGCAAGAAGATTTTTCACTTCGAATGCGCGGCGTATATAGTCGTCAAGCGATGCGTTGTCGAAGTTGGCGTTGGTTATGGTGGTAAAAAGTGCGTCGATCACCAGATGGCTTGCCTCGCGCGAGGGTTCCCCTTTTTCACGCAGGGCGCGGTTGATGAGCGAGACTCCTCTTACGGCATACAGCAGCAGATCCATTCGCGCGGATGTCTCGGGATGCTTGCCGCATACGCCTATTTTGTCGCAACCCGTGCCTCGTGCCGTTTCCTGACACTGATAGCAGAACATTACCGGTTTCTCCATATGTCAGTCATGTTTGATTTTGATGAGCATTACTTTGGCATCGGTCACGGCATGTACGGAATGAGGCACTCCATTGCCCATAAGGAAGAAATCTCCCTTGCGCAGGGTCAGCGGATTGTCAAGCATTGTAAAGACGACTTCTCCTTCAAGCACGTAGACCATTACTTCTGCTGGAGCGAGATGTTTCGCGAGATCGAGTCCGGCGCTGAATGCCAGAACTGCTACACCTCCGTTGTCGTTGTTTATTATGTCTTTGAACTCGACTTTTGATTCATTCTTCTCGACCTGTGAGGCAAGAGGAAAGACCTCACCGAATTTATAATCTGACTTTAGCATAATTTGAGTGTTTTTTATAGTTTAAATTTATAAGATGACGCAAATCACTGTCAGTGATTAAACGCCACGTGCCGGAGATTGGTTCATTGCAAAAGGATCGCCAACCTTCATGCCGAAGGCCTGCGACCCTTTGTACCAGTGGATGTTACGGTTTTATGAAAGTCCTGACAGCTCCTTCAGTCAGACCGTTTATCCCGCCGGTGCGGTCAGTCGGAGCAGTACCTCTCCGAGGCGTTGACCCTGCCGGCCATAACATAAAAAGTTATTACACACTACTATCACCGCCTCTGAGAGGCGCTGCTCCGACTGGCCGGAGTGTTAAGTTGGTGATAGGGGTGTTATATTTTCTGCTGATGACCGGGTTTGTAGAGCTATTTTTAAGGTAACACCTTTTATCACTTCTATAACACTTTATATTTAGTCTTTTTCTCTGCGGAACTTGGCGGACTTTGCGTCTCAGCGTGAGAAAAACATAGGCCTGCTTCGCAGGCAATATAACTCTCGCAGAGGCGCTGCTCCGACGGGGAGACACGCGCGTTATGTCGGAGCAGCGTCCGTCCCCGGACGGTGAAAAAAGCCAAAGCAGTTGTTGTTCCGCTTTGGCTTATAAAAATAAAGTGTGTCAGAATTCAAACTCTGGAGAACCGAGGAAGATCGCTTTCAGAACAATCCATAAGAGTATGATTCCGAAAGCATCGCTGCAAGGGCTTCTCTCGGCTATTTATTCTCCGGGACCTGTGAGTTACCTGAATTCTGACACACTTAGTGAGTCAGGATTTCGCTATATTTTCAGCATTTCGAATGGCTTGTTCATATATTCCGGTCAATTCTTTATAGATTGTGTCTCTCGAATACAAGGTGCTGGCCTTCATAAAACCATTTTCGCCAAACTTCCTGCATCTTGCAGTATCGCCATACAGATCACGTATAGCCCGTGACAATGACGCGCTGTCGCCCGGAGACACCAGCAGTCCGTTTTTACCGTGATCGACAATCGACTGCATGGCCCCTACATCGGATGTGACAATCGGTTTGTGATGCAACATCCCACGCACTATGACATTCGGAAAGCCCTCATACCATTTGCTCGGCACTACTATTATCCGCGAGTTGATATAGAACTCATCAAGATCACGCCCGGACTTGAATCCTACAAATTCGATATTGTCGGGCATATTGACCGGTCTGATGAAATTTGAATCGAGATTTCCCGCTACTTTAAATGCGATTCCGGGATTGTCTCTTGCAGCGTCTATAAATTCATATATACCTTTTTCGGCGCTTACCCTTCCGACAAAACTCACCCATTCGCCGAGGTGAGCCGCATCCGAAATCTCAATGCGTGGCGATATGCCGGCAAGTATCCCGATCCTGTCGGGCGATATGCCCTGACCGATGAATTTCCGTTTCTGAAATTCACTCTGGACTATGAAAGTATCCACTCCTCGCCTGATATTGCCTGACAGCCTTGCATAAGCTCCGCGCAACGCATAACCCAGACTCTTGGTCATACTGCCCATGCAATTGTATCTGACACAATACGACTCGTTACCGCTCCAGCAACGCTCGCATATCCTGCCCGACGGATCGAGTGACAATCCCTGAGGGCAGAAAAGCCGATAATTGGGACACCGCATCACCACTGGAATTCCACGTTTCCTTATCGGCGCGAATATGGATGTTGACAGCAAAGGATAAAGATTCTGCACATGCACGATATCCGGCCTAAAATCATCGAGCTCTTTTGCAAGCTCAAGCGCTGAGAACGGATTATATATGCCTGCTGCAAATGCCTTGATCTTACCGGAAACCGACCCCGCTATTTCGGCCGATGAACGTGTGAACCATCTCACCTCATGACCATGTTCTCTGAGCAATGCAACCAATTCGCCGGCGGCATGCTCTTCTCCGCTGAGACGAGCGTATTCGTTGTGTACGTAAAGAATTTTCATTCAGGCAACTTCAACAATTTTCCAAGTTCAAGATCAGCGGATTCAGGGATAAACCGCCCGGAAGCTGATGCAGGATAGAATGTCATTTCACCAAAATATACCTTGCTATTGTTTTCATAAAAATCAACACGTACGAAACTCTTCCCTTGAGAGATTTTTTCAGCAAGCCGCGTCATCGTATGCATTGTCACAGGCTTGTTCAATGGCTT
>DAAV01000047.1:2498-2695 GCA_001701295.1 Bacteroidales bacterium H10 | reverse complement strand
TATCTGTAGTACCGGGAGTGTATGTAGGTAATGTAGGAAACCGTATCTTCAAGATCATAGTAAAATAAATCGAGACAGCGGTCTACGGAAAACACAAGTGTAGCCCCTGATCGTTATAAAAGAGTGGAGAGCCCGACGGACTCTCCACTCTTTTATCTTTTACTGTCGCGGCTATTTGCCGGCGATCCTGGCGCGGA
>DAAV01000047.1:251-2486 GCA_001701295.1 Bacteroidales bacterium H10 | reverse complement strand
GATGTGACTGGGTCACTCCGAGATATGAGGCGATATATTTAAGCGGGACATTGGCGGCGACTTCAGGACGCAACTTTATCAACCGGAGATACCGGCTGTATGCATCCTGCTGGCCGAGCCNNGGAGCCATATGTATCTGTTCTCCAGTGCATGAATCTGACGCATCAATACTTTATTAAACCACATCACAAGTTCGGTGGAAGCGACAAGTTCCTTGAAATCGTCAATCGACACATAAATGACCTCGCTGTCGGTGATGGGATTGAATGACAGTTGCGACGGATCGCCGTAAAGATATGTGTCGGGACTGAGAAACGGATCGCCCTTCACACCGAAGGCTATGGTCTGTTCCTCTCCGTTCATAACCCTTGACACATGAAAAATTCCTTCTGCCACCCACATCACCTTGTCAAAAACCTTTCCCTGCTCGCAAAATGTCTCCATGCGTGATATCTTCTCCCAGTGAGCCTTCTCCGCAAGTTTTTCAATTATCTCGGGAGGCATCGGATATGCCTGGGCTATGAATTCGGAAAGAATCCGGGCAATGTAGGATGAGGTTTTCATATCGGTCAACGACTTTTTATTTTATAACGTAATATCGCATGCAAACGATATTATTTCTCATTTTTTAGTGGTCTCCGGTTTGAGATGAGGGTGAAAATATTTAATTTTGCCGGCATTATAACCGAAATAACCGCGCTATGAGAAAATTTCTGACCTTGGGTATGCTGGCATGCCTCTCTTTGTGTATGGCCTGCACTTCACCGACTCCGCAAGTTTACGGCCACGGACTTAAAGACAGATTATGCTCACTCACCGATTCCGTACACGGCACCGTAGGGATCGCCTTTGTAAGCGAAAATGACACCGTTACTGTCAACAACGGTGTCCGCTACCCGATGATGAGCGTCTTCAAACTCCATCAGTCTCTGGCCGTGGCCGATGCCCTGGAACGCAGCGGAGGCACACTCGACAGCATTGTGCTTGTCACGGCAGATGAACTGGATCCGCACACGTGGAGTCCGATGCTGAAAATCTATGGCATGAACGATTTTGACGTATCTGTCGGAGAACTCGTGCGCCATGCCCTCATATCGAGCGACAACAACGCCAGCAATCTGCTCTTCCGCCACATCGTGTCTCCGACGGAGACAGACCGATTCATAAAAAGTGTGGCGCGGGACACTACTTTCAGCATCGGGTATTCCGAAGGCGATATGAAGCATGATCACTCACTCGCTTACCGCAACCACACCTCTCCCCTCTCAGCGGCGATTCTGATACAGCAACTTTTTTCCTCCGACCTCATCGGGCGGGATGCTCTGGATCCGATACGTGAGGCCCTTACAACTGTCACGACAGGACAAGACCGCCTCGGAGCGGCGCTTCCCGCCGGCCAGGACATATTGTTTGCCCACAAGACCGGAAGCGGCTACAGAAACGGCAACGGAGAACTGACGGCACACAATGATGTGGGATATTTCCGTTTTCCGGATGGACGGGCGTATGCCCTTGCGGTTTTTATACGCGATTTCGATGGAACCGAAGATGAAGCTTCCCGCATAATAGCGCGCATATCGAAGGAAGTCTACGACCATTTTACAAATTCAGCTGGAAATTGATAATAATTTCTGTAAAACGGGTAAAAACAGACGGGCCGGAGTTATTAACTTTGCAATCGGGAATAATTGTTTAAGAAAACGTTATGAAAAAATTATTGACAATAGCATTAACCGGCATNNAATACAATGGCACAGCAAAAGATAATCCAGACAGCCGGGCGTGACGCTCTCGGCGATTTCGCTCCGGAGTTCGCCCGTCTCAACGATGACATTCTTTTCGGCGAGGTATGGAGCCGCAATGACCTTCTTTCCTTACGTGACCGCAGTCTCGTGACAATCACCTCGCTCATCTCGCAAGGCATAACCGACAGTTCGCTTATCTATCTTNNACTCGCACAGAAGCCGCCGAGATCATAACTCACATAGCCTTCTATGCAGGCTGGCCGAAAGCGTGGGCCGCGTTTAGACTCGCCAAGGATGTCTGGGCGGATGAAACGGCTGCAACTTCGGCCAAGGAAAAATTCCAACAGGAAATGATATTTCCCATTGGTGAACCAAACACGGCATACGCAAAATATTTCATCGGCAACAGCTATCTTGCCCCAATCTCATCGGAACAGATACCTTTTGCCAACGTGACTTTCGAGCCACGTTGCCGCAACAACTGGCATAT
>DAAV01000047.1:0-238 GCA_001701295.1 Bacteroidales bacterium H10 | reverse complement strand
GCGGCTGGTATCAGGAAGAGGGGAAACCGGCCGTCGAAATTCTTCCCGGCACGGTCATCAACATTCCGTCAAATGTAAAACACTGGCACGGAGCGGCTAAAGACTCATGGTTCGCACATCTCGCTTTCTCGGTACCGGGCGAAAAGACCGAGAACGTCTGGCTTGAACCCGTAACCGACACAGAGTACGACAGACTCCCCTGACCCACCCCCCCGCATATCGATCCAAAAGAAACAAG
>DAAV01000108.1:3630-5245 GCA_001701295.1 Bacteroidales bacterium H10 | reverse complement strand
TTCTGACGCCGTCAGTGTAATATAGAATGTGTTTTTAAGCGTCTATGTTCGCATATGTGGCGTGCGTCTCTATAAATTCCCTGCGAGGAGCCACATCCTCACCCATAAGCACCGCAAACGTTCTGTCGGCTTCTGCCGCGTTGGTCAGCGTCACCTGCTTGAGCATTCTGTTCTCGGGATCCATCGTGGTCTCCCACAACTGTTCGGGGTTCANNCGAGACCTTTGTATCGCTGCAGATTGAGCTTGTTGCGGTCACCTCCGCATCTGTCATCCACGAAGCGCTGCACCTGCTGGTCATTCCATGCGTACTCCTCGATGTTCTTCTTGCCCTTGAGCGTACATTTGTAGAGCGGCGGAGTCGCTATGTAAAGATAACCGTTATCGATTATCGGACGCATGCGGCGGTANNCCGTCCACATCGGCATCGGTCATGATGACGATCTTGTGATAACGGAGTTTCGTCATGTTCGGTTCCTTTGAATCCTCTTCCGTACCGATAGTCACGCCAAGCGCCTTGTATATATTTACGATCTCGTCGCTTGCAAGCACCTTGTGGTCCTGGGCCTTCTCGACATTCAGAATCTTGCCTCGAAGCGGAAGGATGGCCTGATAGTGCGGATTGCGGCCCTGCTTTGCGGAACCGCCTGCCGAGTCACCCTCGACCAGGAAGAGTTCGCACTCCACCGCGTCGCGGCTTTTACAGGGCGCGAGCTTTCCGGGAAGACCCGCACCGGCGAAAGGAGACCTGTTCTGCACGCGGAGACGTGCCGACTGGGCCGCATGACGTGCCTGAGCCGCCAGCACCACTTTGTCTACTATTACCTTGGCCTGTTTAGGATGCTCCTCGAGATAGTTGCGCAGCGCCTCGCTGACCGCCGTCTGCACCACTCCCATCACTTCGTTGTTGCCGAGCTTCGTTTTGGTCTGGCCCTCGAACTGCGGCTCTGCCACTTTGACCGAGATCACCGCCGTGAGACCGTCGCGGAAGTCCTCTTTCGACAATTCAATCTTCAGTTTATCGAGCATCTTGTTGTCGTCGGCATACTTTTTGAGAGTCATCGTCAGTCCGCGGCGGAAACCCGTGAGATGCGTTCCTCCTTCTATCGTATTGATATTGTTGACATAAGAATATATATTCTCATTGAAGTCCGTATTGTAGGTAAGCGCAACTTCAATGGGGACACCGTTCTTCTCGGTGTTCAGATGCACGATATCCTCGATCAGAGGTTCTTTGCCGGCGTCTATGTATCTGACGAACTCCTTGAGACCTTCCTCGCTATGGAACACATCCTTGCGCGGATTCCCCTCCTCGTCACGCACACGCATGTCCGTAAGGGTCAGTGTTATTCCGGCGTTCAGGAATGCCAGGTCGCGGAGACGCCCCGCAAGTGTCTCGTAATTATATACGGTTTCGCTGAAGATCGTGGCGTCCGGATGAAAAATTATGGTGGTTCCCGTATGGTCTGTCTCGCCGATCACCTGCAGGCCGCAGGTGGGCTTGCCATATGCATACTCCTGCATGTGGACTTTACCGTCGCGGTGTATCTCGGCGCGCAGATAATCCGAAAGAGCGTTCACACAGCTCACACCCACACCGTGAAGACCGCCCGACAC
>DAAV01000108.1:217-3489 GCA_001701295.1 Bacteroidales bacterium H10 | reverse complement strand
GCCTCGTCGATCGAGTTGTCCACCACCTCGTAGACGAGATGATGGAGTCCGCGCACCGATGTGTCGCCGATATACATTGACGGACGCTTGCGGACGGCTTCGAGTCCTTCCAGCACCTGGATGTTGTCCGCCTGGTATTTCTTCGCTTCCGGCTGCACGACGTTCTGGTCCTCAGCCTCGTAGTTATATTCTTCTGACATGATTCGTTATCTTTTTCAACCCACAAATTTACAAAAAAAATCCGACATATGAAAGCAAAAAAGCCGACGTTTCCCATGCGGGATACGTCGGCTTCGCTTTATGAAGAAATTTCGATTATTCTTTGTATTTCTTAAGGATCAGTGCGGCATTGTGTCCGCCGAAACCGAATGTGTTGGACAAGACGGTGTTCACCTCTTTCTCTACAGCCTTGTTGAATGTAAAGTCAAGACGGCTGTCCACTTCGGGATCGTCGTCACCCTCTTCATGATTGATGGTCGGAGGAATGACTCCGTCGGTGATTGTCTTGATACTCAGCACTGCCTCGAGAGCGCCCGCAGCGCCGAGAAGATGCCCGGTCATCGATTTCGTACTGCTGAGGTTCATCTTATAGGCATGGTCACCGAACACCTCGACAATGGCCTTTGCCTCGCTGCGGTCCCCGACAGGAGTAGATGTGCCGTGAAGATTGATATAATCGATATCCTCCGGTTTCATTCCTGCGTCCTTGAGTGCGTTTTCCATCACCAGACGCGCACCGAGACCTTCGGGATGAGTGGCTGTGATGTGATATGCGTCAGCACTCATGCCGCCGCCTGCCACCTCGGCATAAATCTTCGCGCCGCGAGCCTTTGCATGCTCCAGTTCCTCAAGAACAAGAGCGGCGGCACCCTCGCCGATCACAAAGCCGTCGCGTGACCCGCTGAAAGGTCGTGATGCGCCTTTAGGATCGTCGTTGCGGGTCGAAAGCGCCTTCATGGAGTTGAATCCGCCTACGCCGGCAGGGAAGACCGCTGCCTCCGCGCCGCCTGCCACGATCGCGTCCGCATAACCCAGACGGATCAGATTGAAAGCGTCTATAAGGGCGTTGTTCGAAGACGCGCAGGCCGACACCGTAGCGAAATTCGGTCCGCGGAATTCATGGGCTATAGATATGTGTCCGGCAGCTATGTCCGCGATCATTTTCGGGATGAAGAAGGGATTGTATTTCGGACCCTGCTCCTCACCGTGGACCGCATAGTAGCCGGCTTCCTCCTCGAATGTGTGCAAACCGCCGNNGGCTGCGAACACGACGCCGACACGGTTTCTGTCGACACCCTCGCTTTCGAGTCCTGCGTCGGCTATGGCCTCGTCGGCTGCCGTCAGGGCATACATGGCGTAAAGGTCGAGCTGACGCATCTGGCGACGGTCGAAATGCGCGGCGGGATCATAACCCTTCACCTCGCATGCGAACTGCGTCTTGAACTTCGAGGCGTCGAAGTGTGTGATCGGAGCCGCCCCGCTCTCTCCCTTCTTGGCTGCCTCCCATGTTGTGGCGACATCATTGCCAAGTGGAGTCAGAGCACCGAGGCCCGTCACTACTACTCTCTTTAATTCCATCGAATGTCGGAATTAATTATTTCTTGTGAGACTCGATATAATTGATCGCGTCGCCTACTGTCTTGATGTTCTCTGCGTCTGCATCGGGAATTGTCAGATCAAAAGCCTTCTCGAATTCCATGATGAGCTCAACTGTGTCGAGTGAGTCTGCGCCGAGGTCTTTGTTAAATTCAGCCTGGGGCGTTACTTCGTTCTCGTCTACTGTGAGTTTGTCTACGATGATCTCTTTTACTTTCTGTTCAATGTCAGACATGTCTTATAAATTTTAAAATGTTAATATATTCTAATCTGCAAACTCGGCGGTCTCCATCAAGACACAATGCATACCGCTGATCTTCACCGAATTGATTTTGTCACAACCCTCATTTAGGCACAGAGACTCCTCAATTCAGAATGCAAAGTAAATGAAATTTTTTCTAATAAGGAAATTTTTCAGCAATTTTTGCACACAAAAATCGCTTTTGTGCAAATTTCGAATACCACAACCTCTGCAACCTGGAATGAAACAAGCATCTCCTTTACGGCACTATAAGAAAATTAATGTATTTCATAGATTATCGTACCATTATCTTTTTCCCTTCATGTATATATATACCACTCGACAATTTACCCGTAACCGCACGTCCGGCCAGATCATAAAACACTTTTTCGGAAAGATCCGCCTCTTCTCCGACCGACACCACCGAATTCAAATAATCAACCGGGGCATCATATACCAATTGTCCGTCATCGCACACTCTTGCCAGATAAGAATCTATCCCGGGTTTGTCAAGATTTATCCAAGGCGTCAGATGCACGGGTATATCAAAAGTATAATCTCCAAACGATCCGTTGGCCAAAACTCCGATCCCTTCTATAAAAGTGACATATGCCATCGTATTGAAATTCATGACACGGCATTCATCCGGTCCGACCTGTACAGGTTCACCGTACATCACTTTCGGGCACTCATCGGCAGAGAATCCGGACACCTCCCCGTAACGCCACGGATCTCCATCTTCCAAAGTCCAGTCATAGACAACGACATCATATAACGATAAATTATCCGGTTTAGAATCGACACGATCCACAAGCTGACCGCCTTCTGACTTCAGTACATAAACCTTACCTTCCGACTCCCGCAGAAAATACAACGTCTGGTCTCTGTCCTCTGTACTTAATATACTCTCCGAACGGTCTTCATGAATTTCAGCAATTGTCGTTTTAAACAAAACTGCCCGACTGTATGATTCTCCATTCAATTTCTCACAACCGTCAAGCTTTAAATAATGATAAACAGCTGTAGGCTGACGATCGGGTCCGTCCCTGTATCCTCCGAAACCTCTGTATTCCCATACACGCCCCTCACGCAACATCGGTATATACCCTTCTGCAAATGCATGGTTACCCGAAACAAACAAGGAATTTATCGCAATAAGCATCATTACTATTACCCAATTTCGCCTGAAATTTTCCATAAGTCTTATNNATTTTACAAAAATAAACCAATACATCAATAATTCCAGCAAAAATAAAGGATAATTATAGTATTTACAAAATATTAGATATGTTATACAGCATATTAAATAACATATTTACACACATAAGTTTTTTAAGTAGAATCCATATAAATAATAAAAGCGCAATATTTTTTGATATTGCGCTTTTATTGATAAATTGCTTAAAAGAATAAATGATAATATGTCTTTATATAA
>DAAV01000108.1:0-142 GCA_001701295.1 Bacteroidales bacterium H10 | reverse complement strand
ATATACGGGAGCGGTGTAGTCTCGGATCACTCCGAGAGCCAGCGGCAAGTCATGGCCGTCCATCATCGCGAGTTGCTGCTGCAGGAAATTCTCTCGCGCATGGGCGTCATGCACCAGCACGTCATCGATCGTATAGCCGTCT
>DAAV01000124.1 GCA_001701295.1 Bacteroidales bacterium H10 | reverse complement strand
AGACGCAAGTACGACTATGGAAGAGAATATATACATGTTACCTGACAGTGAAATCCGCCGTCGGCTGGGACAAAAAATAAGGCATCTGCGACTCCGACAGAACTTCACTCAGACATCACTCGCAGAACAGGCGCAAGTCTCATTGACGACATTAAAGAGAATCGAGAAAGGCGATATAAGCTATTTCGATTCCCTGATGCGCTTGCTTCGCATACTTGGCGAACTGGATGTATTCTCGCCACTCATCAAGGAAGATGAGATGAGTCCCAACGAATATTTCGAGTTTGTCGAAGCAAGCAAGAAGAAGCAGCGCAAACGCGCAAGCGGTAACAACAAGACCCACACACAATCTAATACCGAGGAATCAGAATGGTAGATATAGCAAGAGTTAACCTGTATGGTCAACCCGTCGGGACATTCCGATGGGACAACAACCGGCAGGTGGCACATTTCGAGTATGCCGAAAGCTTCATAGGCAAAGGTCTTGAACCCTCGCCGATTCTAATGCCTGTGCGTCAGGGAAGGATATATTCATTCTCCGACATAGGTCGTGAGACGTTCAAGGGACTTCCCGGTATGCTTGCCGATTCATTGCCCGATACTTATGGACGAGCATTGTTCGACCGCTGGCTTGCGTTGACCGGGCGTAGCAGCGGGAACGCTGTGGAGACGCTATGTTTTCTTGGGAAACGCTGTATGGGAGCGTTGGAGTTTGAACCGGCCATGGATGCGCCCTATGGTCCCGATGTAAGAATAGAACTTGATTCCCTTGTTGAAGTGGCAAGCGAGGCACTGTCGGAAAAGGAAGAATTCGGAGCTAATCTTGAAGAGGACAAGAAGGCGGCAATAGCCGAAATAGTGCGCCTTGGCACCTCTGCCGGAGGGCAGAGGGCCAAAGCCATCATAGCCTACAATCCATTTACCGGAGAAGTCCGTTCAGGACAGATTGAAGCTCCTGAAGGCTTTGACTACTATCTAATCAAACTTGATGGCGTAACCGCCGAAGCCGGATTCAGGGAAACGCAGAATTTCGGCCGACTGGAATACTCTTTCTATCGGCTTGTAAAGGAATGCGGCATAGAAATGTCGGATTGCAGTCTGATAGAAGAGAATGGACGCGCCCATTTTCTCACCAAGCGTTTTGACCGTCAGAATGGTGAGAAAATTCATATGCAGACACTCTGTGGTATAGCGCATTATGATTATCGTAATCCCCGTTCATACTCTTACGAGCAGGCGTTCAACGTGATGAGAGCATTGAGACTGCCATACTCACAGGCGCAGGAAATGTATCGTCGCATGGTATTCAATGTTGTAATCCGCAATCAGGATGACCACACAAAAAACATATCCTTCCTTATGGACAGACAAGGGAAATGGACTCTTTCGCCGGCATACGACATGGGATTTGCCTATAATCCGAAGGGTGGATGGACAGCACAGCACCAGATGTCAATAAACGGAAAGTTTGACGACATCACCCGCCAAGACCTTTTGGAATTTGCGAGACACAACAATATAAAGGAAGCTACTGAAATAATTGACCGTATTGCCGAAGTGTCTTCACGTTGGCCTCTCTTGGCAAGGGAATGTGAAGTTCCCCAGCCCATGATAGATGCCATTATGCCGAATTTGAAGCTCTCTATATAATACATCCTTCTTCGCAAAGATTTCTATAATCATGAAAATATATCCTGACAAAGACAAAGCATTTCCAAATCCTGCGATTCCGAGCATTTGCTACATAAAAAATGTGGTGAAGAATCCGAGAATCATTATCGGAGATTATACATATTACGATGATATAGACGGAGCCGACAGATTTGAGGAACACGTTACACATTTCTATGAGTTCATCGGTGATAGGCTGATAATCGGTAACTTTTGCGCCATTGCTAAAGGAGTTACTTTAATTATGAACGGCGCCAATCATCGGATGGACTGCGCCACCACCTATCCTTTCTACATAATGGGAGGAGATTGGGGAGGTGCGATTGCTCCTATAATGGATGAATTGCCTCTCAAAGGTGACACAGTCATCGGCAATGATGTGTGGATCGGGCAGAACGTGACAATCATGCCCGGCGTACATATAGGCGACGGAGCCATAATCGGAACAAACGCCACGGTTGCCTCCGACATTCCGCCTTTTTCGATAGCCGTGGGCAATCCGGCAAAAGTCATACGCCGCAGATTTGACGATGAAATGATAGACTTGCTGGAGCGTCTACAATGGTGGAACCGTCCTATTGAAGAGGTTGATAAATTGATTCCTATACTCTCAAATTCTGATATAACCCAGGCAAAAATTGATATAGCGGAATATCTCCGCATTCAACACGATTAATTGCGACCTTACCTGAACGAACAAAACAGTGGGTTAAATTGTCTATAAAGACGTAAAAATCTTTAATCCACTATTTGTTTATGAAGGAAACGCCCCAGCGCTTGAGGAGCTACGCTCCCCCTACCCGGGACAAAATTTTTATCTGGAGTGCCGTAGTTGCCGGTTGCGGCATCATGGCATTACTTGGCCGTCATGCCGCCATAACCCGCTTCGGCACTGACGAATTTACCGGCAATGTTCTCTTTGCCGTTTTCTTTGTCCTCACAATCGGTCTATATTGCGGATTCCAGTCGGCAATCGAAAGTCTGTTTGACCGTATCTTCCGTAAAAAGGAGAGTGTTGCCCTAATGAGCACTCTTGCCGGAGAAGAAATTGAAGTCACAGTCGTCGATGACCCTCGGAGCAAAATGGAGTTTACCGCACCCATTGAAAATACGGCTGTGGAAGAAGAACCAGACTATACCGACGATGAGTATCCGGAAGATTATAGTGGCGGAGAAATCGTTGAGGATAAAGAGCCTGATGAAGCCCGATATGTCCTGATGGATGGCAAAAAAGTATATGAAGGCCCTATTGACGTTGATGATGTCGTGTTCGTGGAACTCGAACATAATATCCGTGAATACAGCAGTTTGCAGGAGCGCATAGAGGCTCGCGGCGAATATCCTTATTTCGAGGATTATATGGGTGGCCATGGACTTGATGAGGTTCTGGAGTCGGATGCCCTTTATAACGAATGGGTAAACCTCCAGCCCAAACATATCAGGAAAGAGCTGGAACTCGGCATATATCGCGTACGCGCCTATCCGGAGTCCAACGACAGTATCGGCTGTTTCACGAAGACGGCGAAAGAAAAACGCATCAAGGAGGATAACGGCAATATCCGCATTGAGGAATGGGAGGAGGAAGCGTATATCTCCGCCAATGGCGATGTCTATTATTCCGACCAACTGGAGGTCGCTATCAAGGCTTTGAAATCGGACAAGGAACAGTCAGAACTCCAGATGAAACTTCTCTCGCAGCATGAACTGTGCAATGCAGCCCATGAGGAACTCAAAGAGGAGGATCTGAAATTCAGCATGGCACAGATTGAATTTCTCTGTGCTTACATCACCCACATGATGCAGCCATATCTTGATGCTGACGAGTTACAGAAACTCCATCATAACGCCAAAATCTGGACGGTTCACGAAATGCCGCCGTTCACGCCGGTGAATTTGCGGAGCAACCATCTGACAAAAGAAGACCTGAAACATCTCGGCTACAACGTCGGCAAATTCCTCAGACTCCAGGGCGGTGTCATAGCCCGCTTTGTCAAGAAAGTTTTCGAGAAGCCTTTTGAGAGCATACAGATCCGAACCATCGAGCAGAAACTCCGTGAGAGCAAATCCACAAAAGAAAGAATCCCCATCCATACCCGTGACCAGATGGAAAAACTGTTCAAGCATTTCCAACGTTACGGCAACATCAACTTAGACATACTTAACAGAGCGTAATCATAAAATAAAACGGCGATATCAGCAGCCAACTCGATGAAGGAACTTACGAAAGCGGACTGTTTAAATACCGCCATTTGATAGGAGCCAACAACCTTTAGCTCATCAACCGAGATGGGAGATACTAAATTTTCCGCATACTATTACTCCTATGGACCTCTATACTATAAAGAGCTTTTCCGAAAGGAAAGGCTCTTTTTAGCGAGAATAGAAATTGAAAATCTGAGACATTCCTTTCCCGCCCCAAATCCGTTTATCTTTTAATCTGCTTTCAGAGTCTCCGTACATTGCTATTGTGTAACATGCACATCCAAATCTATGAAATGTTTCTAACACTTCATCAAGATTTTCAATTTCAGACTCTCTAGGTATTTCTCCTTCATAAAATAAATCGAAATCATTTACACCTACAGATGGGAAATAATTATGAATTATCCAATGAACTAGGCTAAACATTTGTTTCCCTTCGATATCCATATCTGT
>DAAV01000010.1 GCA_001701295.1 Bacteroidales bacterium H10 | reverse complement strand
GGGGGTGGCGAGGACTGCGCGGTTGCGGTTGAGGCCGAGAGCGGCGCTGTATGTGCTTGCGCCCAGTGCGGAGCTGCCCCCGGAACACGGAGAACGCCGGAGTCGGAGGCAAGAGGCGGTGGTTGCCGTCGCTCCCGATAGTTAAACCTGCCGAACGGCGATGCAACAACCTTGATACAAAACGGGGCAGATGGAATCTATAATGCCGATAGCCGACGCGGTACGCCGATACCTTGTTAGCCGGTGCGGCGGCGCGAACTTAGCGGAAAATCCCCTACACCCCTCCGCGGAAGCCGCCGACAATATCAGCTATGGCAAACCCTCCCGAAAAAATGTGATGATGCACGGCTGTTCACCGAAGAAGAAAACCGTTCGGGAAGCATCGGGCGGTCTGCCAGGATGTCGCGAGAGCGAACCTGCCCTGAGGCACCACGGCCAAAGGGCCAGACCGCCATATCGGCTTAGAGGCGGTGGCGGAAAGCCGTTAGACAAATGCGTGGAGGCAACGGCGACAGATGAACAAAAGAGAAGGCTGCCCCGGCGGACAGCCACCCTTTTAGGGGAGATGATTTTACCAACCTGCGAAGCAGCCCTGAACCATCGTGTAATCGACGTTATCGAATTGAGCTGCGGCGATTTCCTGGGCTTCCTCCGCGCTGCGGGCTTCCACTTCTTCAGTGTAGCTGTCGCCGTCGAAAGTGATTACTTCTACCGAGTAGTATTTGAGCTTGCGATTGGAGTTGAGAGAGCTGTCGAATATGTTCATTACGTGGGTCATGATTTTGAAGTTTAAGAGGGTTTTTACTGTGCGCCGGGGCGCGTTTGTTTTACATTGCAGAATATGCGGCTGACCCATCAGTGCCGCAGGCACGTTAGCCGACAAGGGTTCACAAGGCAATACTCTTTTTTGTCAAGGAGAAAAAAGGAAGATTGTTGCAGTGAACGTGTCTTGCCCTTGACGAGCGTAGATAAAGACGCTAACTTCGCGATGTAAATACAATGTGCCTCCGAGCGTGTTTACAAGTAAAGTTCCTCGCGGAACGCCTCGGCAAAATCCAGAACCATGTAACCTGCAAGGCTTATTTGGCAGTGAACGCCGACCGCTCCGCTCAAAATACACATCTACACCGTGTAATCACTTGACGGCATAAGCGGAACATCTTAGCTATGAGGCCCGTGTCGGGGAAGTCCAGAATAAGACAATCGCCTCAATAATGAGTCGATGCAACGGTACGGTTCAGTGTTTCAGTTGGTAAAATCCCCCTCAAAGGTATAAAGCACGGTAACTTCCTTTATCTGAATCAACGACTTGTCGCTTTGCTCCGCAAAGAACAAAGTCGCCGTTGCCGGAACAACACCGCATAGAAAAGCGAGCTTAGACACCAACTATCCGTTGGATCTAAGCTCGCTGTATGAGTTGAGTTATGCGATTGAAGCCGAACGGCGGAGATTATAAGCTCCGTTCACGAAAGCGCGGCGGCTGTGCCGCAACTCCATCACTTAAATATTTTCTTGAATTAAAGAAGACCTACATATAGGACATTTACCATCAATGGGATTCCAAGTATATATATCCTTTCCACATTTATCACAACCTAAACAATAGCTTAATTTTGCTACTTCTTCACAAGTTAATGTTTGAATATCTTTGCAATTATAGCAGCAAAATAAGTAGTAATGCTGTCTACCGACTGTGTAATGCCCCCAAGGTTCAGTATCTAAGGAAAAATCGCAGTGAGGATTAGAACATCTAAAATGATATACAGGCATAAGTTAATCCCAGTCGTTTAAGTTGTCAATAAAAGTTTCGATGTCGGAGTCCTCGAAACAATCGGGCAGTTCGCCAGTGTTGATGTGGAAGTCGAAATCGACCTCCATATCGTGAACGGCATCGCCGTTGTATATATCTAAATCGTCGTATTCGTTCATAATGCGTTATGCGATTGAAGCCTTACGGTCGAGACATTCGGCTCGATTTACGAAAGCGCGGCGGCGGTGCCGCAACTCCATAAATAATTACGACTTCTTTTTGAAAAATTTACCAATCCACGCAGCCAATATAGGCCCAAAGATACCGGCCATAGCCCCTGCAAAGCCGATGATTACATACTCTTGCCAACCATTAAACCAGTTTTGGCCCAATATAAGGTTCAGCAAATAGCACATAAAAGCGGTAAGAGCCCAGACTATGAAAAAAGCCAATATAAAGACGATGTTCTTTTTCATAACTAATTACTGCCAAGAGTTGTAGATTCGACTGCAAAGTTACAAAAAATNNATACACCCGACACAGAGAGGGCGAACGTATCGTGGAACGGGAATTTCTCGCAGCCGATGTAGAGGGTATCGAAGGCGTCGGTGCCGTCGGTGCGATGTTCGAGCAGGTCTTCTTCGCTCTCGGCGAGCTTTTCGCCGGATTTATCCTTGCGGAAGCCGTTGCGACCGTTGGAGACACCGGCTGACTGAATGGCAAGGATTAGGTCTTCGTTATTCGAGCGGTTGATGAACGGCATGAGCCTTTGCTTTCCGGCGAAGGCGTTGTTGATGAGAAGATACTTCTCGTCGTGGTGCATCGGGTTTCCGAGGTACACGGACTCGATGCGCCAGCCGTGCCGCTCGAACTCCTTTACCACATTATAATGGAAGTCCTGGTCGTTGACGGCATAGTTGGAGCCGAGAGCCGTTGCATCGTAATAATAGACCACGGTCTTGTTGCGGTGCGCGGCGTAATAGCGGCAGAAGTCCTCGACGAGTGCCGGTATCTTGCGGTCGAACTTGACGTAGAAGCTCTTGATGATATTGAGGCGGCGGTCGCGCGGCTGACCGGCGACAATCCAGTTGATGTTGGCGTTATAGTCCATGCCTATGCAGATGGGCGCATCGGGGTCAACGTCCTTGTCGGCTCGAGCATCGAGCGTCGAGAAGTCGTAATCATAGCCGAGGGTATCGAGGTACTGATTATCGTTGGCATCGTATTTGTGCCCCTCGCGCATCGAGGAATAAAAACCGTCCTTTGCAATTCCGATCCTCTGACAAAGGATAGAGGTTTGGAAGGTCAAAGGTGTAAGGTCGCGCTTCATCTGCTTTATGTAATTCTCGCCGAGAAGCTGCAAGTTCTCAATCGATGAATACTCGCGGTAGTAGACCGCGACGGAGCGCATCTTATTGAGGTCGCGGTCAAGGCGGCGCAGGTAGCCTTTGAGATACGGAGGCACCGTCGAGCCTTTGGCGTTGAGGGTGCGTATTCGCTCCTTGATGCGCCATATCTCGTAGACCGTCGCCTCAATGGTCTTTATCAGCTCCACGTCCATCTTGTCGCGGTAGTGGAGGAACCAACTGCCCTTTTGGGTCTGCGGCATATCGCTCAATATCATAATTGAGTGATTGAAGGAGTGCTTGCCGAAGTGCGACTTGATGCCGCCGTTTGCCGGAAGCGTTTCGTCTTTTAGTTTGGCGTAGTCGATAAACTTGGCTTCATCGACCAGCAGCCACGAGAGCGTTAGCGAGTTCGAGCTGCCGGGGCGGTCCTGGGATATAATCACGGCGACCGACCCGTTGTAGAAAGATATGACGTGTTCATAATCTTTCGGGTCGATGATTGGTTGCCGGAAGGACTTCGGCGGTTTCCTCCCCACCACATAGTGTATGCCCTCGATGAAGCCCCAGCGCTTCCAAGCGGCGAGCAGCCCCGGAATGGTATTTGTCAATCCGTGCTTGAAGGTCGGCACCACGATGCCGCCTGTCGAGCCGGGCATACGCTGCATATTACGCAGAACAAACGGAGCAGCGATGCTGTCCGTTTTGCCGGTGCGTCGCCCCGCGACGATAACGGTGGTGTTCGCGCCGATAAGCTGCGTGAGGCGTTGGGGCTTGTTAAAGTAAACTTTCTTCTCGGCCATCGTCTGAGTCTTTATCTTATTGCCGTGGGTCAGGGAAAAGCGAGTCAAGTTCAAGGTCCACTTCCTCGAACTCGACATCTTCAATGTCGATGGTTTCGGCCCGGTACTTCTCAATCATAGCCGCGATTTTGTCGGCTATGTTGGGGATAGGCTCGATGCCGAGGACACGCGGATCATCGGTGGCCGTGAATGGCTGAACGAGGATTTGGTCGAGCGGTATTGCCTGTTCATCTTCAAGGTCAACGCGGTTCAGTTTGCCGTAGGCTGTTGCGGCGCGTTCCATCGTCTTGCTGTCCTTACGCTTCTCGGCCATCTTGTAAGTGGCGATAAGCATTTCATTGGTGCGCCAACGGTGAAAGTCGCGCGAGGCGGAGCCGAGCATCGGCAGCAGCGACTTCACCACGGCCAAATCCGAATAGGCGGTAGTCCTATGGATTTTGTGGCGTTGGCACACTTCGGCGACAAACTCGCGGTCTGTGCCGTCGGGATTGGCGATGAACCAGTTATACATCTCACGGACACGCAAGACTTTCTCGACCATCTGGCCGGGATAACGCTCGCGCAACTCAACCTCTTTGGTAAAGAGTTCGGCGCGGCATACTTCTATGGCGTTGGGATATGACATAAAAACGGCTTATGTACCGCGAAGATACATAAGCCGTTGTATGCTGTAAAAGACGAGTATTTATTTCAAATCATTAGCCGAAAAGATATATTCATATAAGATTTCGCCCTTNNTTGTCGTTAAGATAGGAATAATGCAAAGTTATTCCTTTTTCTTCAATTTCAATTAAATAATCGGGGTTTATATTAGCACGCAAATTATTTATTAGAGCCAAACGATTATGTTGGATAATCTCATCAGTGATATTTGATGAATCAACATCACCTTCAATTCTATATACCCAATTAGCTTCTTTATCTTTAATAAACCCGTTGATTAAATAGACTCCGTTAACGACTTTCAACGGGAACTTCATATTTGAAAATGTATACTCCAACATTTCCAAATATGGTTTAAGAGAAGAAAAGTCGCCGTTTTTAAGTTTGGAGTAGACTATGGGGATTGCAGACGCAGGAACTGTAACAAATTGGGTTTTATTTAATCCATCTGCTGTTGGATAAGTAACTATCGTCCAGAATCCTGCTTCGGCATCAATCATTGAAATAGAGAATATCTCATCGTAGCCAGTCAGTAGTTGAGCTATCCCGTTTTCAGAAGAAGCGTTTTTAATAACACTCTCAACAAATTCAGGATTAAGGGTATAGTTTATAACAAGTAGTTTATCATTTTTATCCACACCAATATTGGTAAGAACTATCCCCGGTGCTACATTATAAGGGAATACCATAGAGCTGTGTATAGAATCCACCACTTCTGCAAAGCGGTCAATTCTACTGTTTTTAGCCGTAATTGAGTGTGTAATGAAGATTACACAGACAAAAGGAAAAATATATTTAAGATATTTGCGCATAGTAAAAAGGTATTCATGCCATTGATAAACGCAAAGTTAGTAAAAATTCTGCTATTCATCATCTTCCATATCCAATAAATTGCGGTGAGCGTTCTCGATAGCGAGCGGCGAGCCGACCTGTGCAAGCATCATTTCCTGAGAATGGAGCTTGACCTTAGAGGCGGCTTTGCCACGACGGTAAGCCTTGCTGACGTCGGTGCCTCTGTCGGCGATGTCTTCGCGAAGCACATCAGCCGGAATATCGAGGATTACGGCGATGTCGGAAATCTTCAAGTAGATTGAAGCGTATTTTTCAATCTGCTGTAATTCGGTCTCGGAATAAGTCATGGAGCGGTACTGAATGATTTGTGATAAGGTCGTTGACTTGTGCGTGGAGATTTGCAAAAATCTCCGGCGAAGTGGAGATAAACGCAGACTCGTGGCGGTTGCCACGGGTCAAGTTCTGTGAGGTTATGACCGAAACAGTATCTCCGGCTTCGGATTTCACCAACAAAATCTTGCTGTGGTTGTCAGCAAGATAGGTGCGCTCTATAACCTGGGTGATGAACGCCCAGAGTTTTAGCGTCTTGTTGGTAGCCTTGTGGTCGAGCACAAGGTTAATCCGGCTCACGCGCTTATCCTTTGTGATGAAGAATAAGCGGCGCAGAAATTCCTCCGATATGGAGAAAGAAGTCTGCCATACCTCGGCGACGCCGACTTGACCCAAAATCCATTCGAGAATGTCGGCAACCTGCACGGCATTTGAAAGGTAAGCCTGAAAAGGCGTCTCTTTCAACGGTCGAAGGATTTGGTTGATGTTGGCACTCCTTTTCATTTCGCGGACTTCTTGGTGGATTTCTTAGAAGCACCGGCGGCGGAGCGTTTGGCTTTTGCCGATCGCGAGGGAACGGCATCGGGGCCGGGGGCAACAAAATGGTCGTATTCCTCCCAGTTGGCATGGAGTTTCTTGTCGAGCGATATAAGTTCTTTGAGGAATGGATAACGCTCGGAGTCCGGGCAGGGCGAGTTGTCAAGCGAGAGCGAGCGGAGGCGCAGATGCAGCTCGCGCATACGTTGAAGAAGCGAAAGGTTCTCAACGTACTTCGCCTTGATTTCATCAGGCAGAGCGTCGTGGTCTTCGCGCTTGCCGAGGCGACGTTCATCTTCCGGCACGGTAGAAGCATCGTCGGTCAGATGATGTTCGTCGGCGATGGTCGCCACCTGCGCGGCCATTTCCTCGACCTGCGCGTGAGTCAGGGCTTGAACGCGGAAGTTGTAATACTTTTGAAGCTGATATTCGACGAAGTCGTGGCGGCGGTCAATCTGCGCGATTATGTTCTTATACATAATCTGATTGCCAGACAGCTTCAAAAGGTAAAGAGCGCCAACGGAGTAGTCGCGCTCGGTTTCGGGCTTTTCGAGCCACTGCTTTATCTGTTCAGTAAATTTGTGGTCCATAAGAGCGTAAGCTGTTTGGTTTCCACAAAATTACTTAGCCAATCATATCCGATAAAAGACGGAAAATGTGTAACTTTGCGCTATTCAATAATAGCAGGCTGAAATGAAGAATTTATTGATTGTATTCCTTGTGATGATTACTTCGATATTTTGTTACGCAAATATCGAGAAATATTATATCGGAAATATTGAAATATCCAAAGAAGAATATTCGGCTCTTGACACTACGCTATTAAGGTGTAAAGAAATATGGACTAATGGGGATACGATACGCTATATCGTTGAACCTAATATCTATTCCCGAATAGATTCTATTTCTCTCCCCGGAAGAATCACTATCGTAAATAAGTCGGAACGAGAAATCGCGGTAATAGATTCAATATTAAACTCGAATAGGACTGAATCGGCAAAATTAAAAGTCGGAGATACAATCCCTGACTTTACATTCTATGATTATATGTTTCAAGAACGTGAACCGTGGAGTTATAGCGATTTACTCGAAGGGAACGTTATCTTATTAAATTTCTGGGCTACATGGTGTGGTCCATGCGTTGAAGAACTGAAGCCTGAACAATTACCTTCGTTATTAGATGAATTCAAGGATTATGATAATTTCTTATTTCTGCCGGTAAGTGTGAATCATTCGAACCAAGAGCTGATTGACTTTTTCCAATCTTCAAGAGGGAAAGAGTTGGGGTGGATAGAATACAAAACCGCGTGGGATAAGAACGGTGAGTTTGCATCACTCCTCTCAAATGGCGGTATTCCACTTACTATTTTAATAGATAAGAATGGTATAATACGTCTGAATGAAGCCGGAGCCTTTTTGAACGAAGAACAAAAGGCAAGGTTAAGAAGTAAGATCTAAGAATTATTGCGTTAAAGTTTGTTGTTTATTCCTGTGAAAAACACGAGGTTTTTGCCGAGTGGCATCAGCAGCTCACGCATCGAGATCATCGTGGCGCCGGACGTAACAAAATCGTCAAATACGATAATGTTGCGCTCGGATGGCGGTTGTGCGCCAAAGGTAAAGACCGCCCCGACACGATGCTTCGAGTGGCACTCGGCAACATCTTCGTAAAAGGGTATGCCGAGAAGTTCAGCGAGCCTGGCAGAAATGAGCGAGGCAAAATTTCTGACCTTGTGGCGACGTTTGGGCGATGTAACGATAGCCCAGTCGCCGGAGGCAAGCGAATGACCGAGAATTTGCCTGATAAGGGTATTCATGCCCTCGGCAAATTTCTCGACCATATCGGGGTCGCTCTTGATGTCGGTAAGCGTCCGGCCATAGAACGACTTCTTCCAGAGCGATATGATGCCGAACTGCGGATTGCGGTATGAAATCCGCACCTTGTTAGGCGCGAAGTCGCAACGGGCCTCCGCTTGTTGAGCCTCTTTCCATGCCGCACGTTTTTTCTCGGCGAAAAGGTCTTTGGTTTGAGCCGAGGGTGTAAAAGAAGCGTCGAGGTCGGGGGCTTCCAACGAAGGCACTTCGATGTCGTCCAACATCTCGTCCAACGCTATCGCCCCTTTCCTGACGCTTCTGTTCGGTTCCATGCTCACGCGGCCTTACGGGAGCAGTCGATGTCGCCGTCCTCGGTTTCGAGAGTACCGACAAAGAAGGGCGCGGGTACTTCATCGGTAGCCTCGACATTGATAGTTGTCGAGGTCGTGCCGGTGGCACCCTGACCGAGATCCTGGGCGACAGTCGCCTTAGTGAGCCACTTGTCGTTGCCGAGAACGCGGAAGTTGCCTTTCATATCCTCGACGATGAACACATTGTCGGTGTTGTTGATATAGGCGGCAGCGGCTGAAGCCTCCGCGCCCACGCCGGGGTGAACGGCGACGAGCTTGTTAAGCTGCGTCTGCGATGGCAGCTCTCCCTGTGCCTCCGAAGTAAGCTGCGACTTGTCGGGCAGAATGTCGATATACTTCCACTTCGCATCGGCGGCGAGAGTATATTCGCCGTCAAGGATTGCGGAAGTGGGCCGCCCCAGTTCATCGCGCGGCAGTTGCGGATAGCCGAGAATGAACGACTTGGCGAGGAAGTAAATGCGACGCTTCACGCCGGGAAGCTCCGGGGTACCCTGACACCAGCCGAGGGATTTCTGAATAGAGTTACATTTGACAGCCATAGTGAAGCGGGATTAGACGGTTATTTCGATAGTCTTGAAGCGGCGTTTGTCGATGGTCTCGAACTGAACGCCGAAGAACATAGTGGCGATGTATGAAAGGATAAAGGGCGCGAACTCCTTGATCATCACGTTTTCGACATCGCCCATCTGGTCGTAGCCCACGAGCATATTGCTCTTGGTGGATACGTGCATGAACTTCGACCCCGCCTTGTTGTAGAGGGGGCAGAACTTCAACTTGCCGTTGGAACCCTCCACGGCACCCTGTCCGTACTGGGTGTTGTAAGGTATGCCGCCGTGAGTAAGCAGGTAGCCTTCGTTGTACTTGTCGACGAAGTCCTGCGAGCAATAGAGATAGAGGTCCTGGGCGCGGAGGCGCGGGTCGAGCGAAAAGAGGATTTCTTTGGCGATGTCTACGGCGTTGGCCGCAGTGATGGCATCGTCGAACTTCATGTAGTTGCCTTCCTCGGCGGCGATGGCACCTGCGGCGATTTCCTTTTCGGTAATCGTGTCGAAGCCGTCGAACAGGTCGGCGGTGGTATCTCCGGCGGCGTTTCGTCTGCCGTTCCATACGGCATCGTTAAGATGCTCCGAGAGGTTCTTGGCTATCTTGGCGAGAACGTGGCGCGCGGTCGGCGTAGTCATCTGACCGTCGCCTTTGGTAGCTCCCGTTCCGAGAAGCGTTGAGATAGCGGAGTTAGGCTCGAAGTTGGCGACAACGGAGCCAAAGAAAGTTTCGAGGTCGCGGAACTCGATGCCGAGGTTGTAGTCCACGGCACGCTGCGGATTGTAGGGCGCGAACTGCGCGTCGCCCGTAAGGTTGCCGACGCGCTCCTTGTATCTGATGCCGGGGCGCCCTGTCATAAACTGGAGCGTGTCGCCGATACCGATAATGGGGAGCATAAGGAGGTCGGCGCGATACTTCACGGCGGCTTCCTGATACTCTTTGAGTGAGAAAGTGAGTTTACCTGCCATTGTGTTATGGAGATTTAAGGTTATACTTCGTTGTAGAGGGCGCGGGCCGAGTTGTAGGTATCGACAAACTGCTCGACATCATTCTTGGGGGTGTGTTCGCCGCCGGGCTTGCTGTCCTCGACAACCTGCTTCGACGGCTCCGCCGGAGTCTTGGCGAGTTTGGCCTGAAGGTCTGCGATGGTCTGTTTCTGCTCGTTGCAGAGGCGGTCTTTCTCTGCGAGCGCGTCTTCGATCGCGTCGAGCTGCGCCACTGTAACCGTAGCTGTACCGTCTTTCACGGCCAGCGGTTTGTCGGCGAGGATAGCCGACAAAAACGTGTAAGTCTTTATCATTGCTGTTGTGATGGGATTGGTGTGCGCGTTGAAATCGGGCTGCCGTTCTGCTTTGGCAGAGAACAAGGCGGTAAGCACGGCGATGAACCTGGCAAATGCTCCTTCCTTTTCTGTCTCTGCGACAGGAATATTCGGGATAGGTATTCCGGCATTTGCCATAGCCGAGGCGAGCGCGTCGGTGAGCTTCGGGGCCGGTTCATCGGCAAGGTCTGTTATTTCGTCGACGAAGCCCCAGTCGAGAGCTTCCTTTGCCGTAAGCCAGCCGCCGACTTTCATAAGGGCGAGCAAGTCTTCGGTCTTACGCTTGCACCGGGCCGCATAGAGTTGGGCGCAGTTAAGGTCGAGCTTGTCGAGGTCGGCTTTAATCTTCTCACAGTCGGCTATGAGCGTGGCGAACTGGTCGCTGTTGAGACTGCCCCACTCGAAAAATGACATGGAACACTTGTGAACGAGATACATAGCCCCGGCATCTATGGAGATGTGGGCTGCGCCGAGCGAAGCGATGGTTGCGGCCGAAGCATTGAGTCCCACGAAATGCACATTGACATTGCCGTGGTTTCTGAAAGCGGCGGAGATAGACAGGCCGGTGGCGAGTGAGCCGCCGAGGCTGTCGATAAGCACATTTACCTGCTTGCCCTCGTTCTTGGCGAGTTCACGGTCGACAGTGGAGCGGTCGAAGTCGTAGCCTCCGACGTAGCCTTTCAGGGATATGTTGTAAGTGGTTTTCGACATGGCAAAACTAAGTTTGCCACGAAATTACCGCTGTATAAAGGGAGG
This sequence comes from Bacteroidales bacterium H10, assembly GCA_001701295.1. GTDB lineage: Bacteria > Bacteroidota > Bacteroidia > Bacteroidales > Muribaculaceae > Lepagella. Next base: position 2,667 of record DAAV01000010.1, on the reverse strand, counting down.
GTAAAAGACAGGAAAAGTCGGAGAATTTTCGTAACTTTGTATTCTGATTTGAATATGAGCCAAAGCGATATTAAGACATATTACCTATATTTAGATGAATGTGGCGACCAAAACCTCGTCTCGTTCGATAGCAGTTTCCCTATCTTCACACTTTGCGGAATACTTGTATCAGAGAATAAGTTGCCGCAATTTGAGGAAGAAATCAACTCAATAAAACGAGAGTTTTGGAATGATGAGAATGTAATTTTTCATTCCAGAGAAATCCGCAAGCATCAAAAACGATTTATCAATCTCAACGACAGCTCAGTAAAAGAAAGATTTTACAACCGCATAAATACCCTGCTGTCTCAGGAGGGTATTTATGTTGTGGTGTGTTGTGCCGTGCCGAAATATCCCTGTATTGAGATGCACGGCAAAGATATTGACATATACGGAATAGCTTTATCTTATGTACTTCAACGAAGTATATTCTATCTTGATGAAGTCGAGCCTACCGGCAAACTTCGTATTGTAGTGGAAAAGAGAGGTAAACGAGAAGATAGGAATTTACGTGATTATTATAACCGTATGTTGGAGAGAGGGGTCAAGTATTGCCCTGAAGAACGATTGAAAGGGCACATACACGACTTTAACTTTGCTGCTAAATCAGAAAATATTAACGGGTTACAGATTGCAGACCTTATTGCATATCCCATTTCCCGGTATGTCTTATACCCCGATAAAGAAAATCCGGCTTTCGACATAGTGGAGCCGAAANNTGTAAGTGAAGGAAGAAGATTGGGATTAAAGATATTTCCGGACTAAAAAGAAAAAAGAGCCTCCGCAAGAAGGCTCTTTCCGACCGGCTAACGCCAGCCCCTAAAATCGTGACTTTCGTCTCCGAAGTATTTCTTTGATAAGGGGGAAACTCAGACCCCTTGTTTGTAGTGCAAAGTTAGGAATAATTTCGCTATCTACAAAATGATAACGAAAAAAAGTGTGTTTAAGTTCATCACAAGCACTTGCAAGAACACCAAGAGCAGCACAAATATCAGCCCGAACAGGAAAACCGACTGGAACACAGTAAAGAGTCGTCCCGAAGGGCGACTCAAAGGAGGGAGGAAAGAGGTCAGACGCGGCGGAACACGTTACCGTTCGCGCCCATCGAGTAGTCCCACATGAACAGCTCGCGTCCGAAGGCTTCGTAGTCGAAGTAATTGGCGAGTTCGCCCATCGACTTTTCGAGGTCGTAGCACTCCGAAACGATGTGCCGGGCGAAGTCTTCCTCGCTGTCCCACTCGCCGCAGTAGGCTTCCTCGAAGTCGTCGAGTTCGTCGTGGAACTCCATATAATCATCGACGGCCTCCTGACTGTACTTGTCGCACAACTCCGAGTATTCGATGATATTGTCGAAGTCGTTCTCCGACATGAAGCCCTCGTTGTACCACTGGCGGGGGAAGCCCTCGAAGTCCTGGGCCATCAGCTCCGGGTCTTCCTCGTCGGCGTGGATCGCCTTGCAGAAGTCGATAAAATCGTCGAAGTCGTTGAAGGTGCTGAGATCAATCCACAGACCGCAGAGCGAGCCGTCGTTGTACTTGCCGTAAGTGCCGACATAGACGGAGGGTTGGCCGTCGCAGTCGCTCTTGTGCTTTATGGCCGCTTCCTGAAGGTCGGCTACGGTGTAGCCCAGTTCTTCGAGTCGTTCTTCGACTCTTGGTGTGATGTCGAGTTCTCCAAAAAGTAATTTCATCTTAGTAGGAATTTGAGGGTTTGACATTGTGTTCATTTTTAAGTTTTACGTTGCAATAATTGGGAGAGCTGCGGAAGCGGAATTGCAGACGTTATTACAAGCGGAGCGGTAAATACTACCCGTAGGGTGGAGATTTATGTAATGTTGTTTGCAATNNCAGTAAAATTTCAGCCGGAGGCCGTAGAAAAAAATGAAGCTGCAACGTAGCGAAGCGAGATTTTTATTGAAATTTTGCGCAGAAATCATCGCCTGTTTTGCGGCGGTGCGGTGAACCCTACCTTTGCGACAGGAAAACTGAATGAACACGATGTACCGAAAATGCCGGGAGGAAATTATGGAGAGCGTGACTTCAAGAGTCAAATTAAGAACACGCGGAACGGGCGGAGCCTGACCGAAAGGAACGGCATAAAGAGCGACTGCCGGATAGCCCGAACGAGTATCTATGCCGGCGCTTACAATCTGAGCAAGTACGGCGGCGGTGTGTCGCAGTGGATATGCCGTTGCGCCGAGGACGGCGACACCGCCAGACTGCAAGGTGTTCCACATAGACGAGGCAGACCCACGACAATAAACAGGCTCGGACCACGAGGGATAACACCGCATACCGCTGACAGACGAGGGCCTGATGCCGGAAGCCGACGAAGCCATCTAAATAATGAAGTGCGACAGTACGGCGAGGTGGTCGCTTGCCGCTATAAAAAGAGTTCCCGACAACTCCATGCCCGAAGGGCTGCTGCGGCGAGCGGGTCTGCATGACTTCGGACTGCCCCGCATTTTCCCCGGTGCATCGTCGGCTACCTCCAAGACCGGGCAATCTCGCCCGACCACGAACCCGTGCTGCTGATGTGGGACTACCCGATGGGCGCGGCCTCTTGCTACGCCGCATCTGCCCCCTCACTCCCTCCGTCGGGTCGCCGTTCGGGTCGGCTTCAACCTAT
>DAAV01000092.1:597-15117 GCA_001701295.1 Bacteroidales bacterium H10 | reverse complement strand
GGTTGCAAAATTAGTGCAAATTTCAGCCCTGTGCAAATTTTATCTCGTTTTTTTATGCTCAAAAACATATTTTAGGCCGTAAAACACTGTTATTCATCGTTTTTAATAAATGTTAATTTGTCTTTCGTTATGTTAATGAGAAATTCCAAATGTTTATCCTTTTATATTTCAATTAAAAAAAAATTGCGCCGACCCTTGAGGTCGCCGCAATTTTAAAATTTCTTATAAACCTAATAAGCAGTAATTATGCAAGTATATTCTTTTTGCAAAATCTGCTACAAGCCGGCAGATTCACAAATATGCTCAGTCCTTGTAAAGTTCACAAGTTGTCAAGTTTATGAGAAAAGAGTATGCTGTTACCGATAATCCTTGAGAAGTTCTCGCAATCTTTTTCTTGTGAAAAAAATCCGGCTTTTGACTGTTCCCAATGGCATATTGAGACGTTCAGAGATTTCCTCATACTTATAGCCGGCAATGTGCATAGAGAATGGATTCCGGTAATCGGCGGGGAAGCCGTTGAGAATAGAACTGATCTCACCGGCTGCATACGCACCATCAGGAGTCTCGACTCCCGAATCCTGCGATAGATTCAAGTGGTACAGATCTTCAGTGGCGTCAACCACGGTATTCTCCCTTACGCGCTTACGATAATTATTGATGAAGATATTGCGCATTATGGTCATCATCCACCCGCTGAAATTGGCATTATCGACAAATTTGGATTCATTGTCGAGAGCTTTCAACATAGTGTCCTGTACCAGATCGTGCGCCTCCTCTTCATTAAGAGTCAACTTCAGTGCAAAAGAAAAGAGATTCCCTTGTATGTCGATCACCGAGGATTTGAAGGTATCTTTACCGTTCATTAAGATAAGTTACTGTATGTGTTTTGTTGTTCTAAAAGCGTTCTTGTATTCCAATGTCATAATATCTCCTCCATTTATGACTGAGATATCCTGATTATCGGAGATAAAACCCGAAAGATTTCGCAACAAATTTATTCTTTTTTTTTAACTAACACAAATTTTAAACGAAAATTCGAATAAAAAACTGTANNNAATTGTTTCTATTCCAGAAGCAAAATGCACTATTCTTCCTCTTCTGAAGCTATTTTCTCAACTTTTACAAGTTCTATTCTGGTAGTAGACATCTTCTTGATAGTAAAGCGGAGCTGGCATATATCGAATGTAGCGCCTTGAGCAGGCAATGCTTCAAGATTATCGAGAATATATCCGGCAAGCGTCTGATATTCGTCGCTTTCCTTTATTCCAAGTCCGAATTCCTCATTGATGGCCGTGATCTCGACACGACCTGAGAATATATAGGAATTCACTCCTATGGTACGAGCCACAAGACGTTTCCTGTCATGTTCATCTTCTATCTCGCCGAATATCTCCTCCACAAGATCCTCGAGTGTGACGAGGCCGGAGGTACCTCCGAACTCATCGATCACGATAGCCATTGATTTTTTCTCATTCATAAGCCGCCGCATCATCTTGTTGGCAAGCATTGTCTCCGGCGTAAAAAGCACGGGCTTAAGTTTGCGCCGCCAGTCAACATCGGCATTGAAAAGTTCGGAAACATGTATATAGCCAACCACGTCATCTATGTCTTCCTTATATACAACTATTTTCGACAATCCGGTATCTATGAATTTTCTGATCAGCTCTTCACGGGTTGTACCCTCGACAGGTATGGAAACAATCTCATTGCGTGGTGTCATGCACTCCACAATCTGTGTATCCTTGAAATCTATCGCCTTCCGGAATATTCTGACCTCATTCTCAACTTCCTGAAGACCGGTGTTCTCTTCGATCGACTGCTGGATATAGTCATCGAGCTCATCGATGGTAAGAGGTTGCGCCGCGACAGAATCCGACTCTATGCCGAACATACGCATCAGTCCTTTCGAAATAAGAGATACAAGCAGCGAAACCGGATAAAAAACGAGGTAGATAAGATAAAGCGGCAACGCAAGCAGCCGCATCATGAAATTCGGATTGATGCGAAATGTAGTCTTCGGCAGAAATTCTCCTGTAATAAGTATCAGACCTGTAGACAATACCGTATTGCAGACAAGGACGAGTCCTTCGTTTTCATGGCCGAACCAATTCTCGAGAACAGGATTGACTATCGCCGAGAACGATATACCGTATATGACAAGAACGACATTGTTTCCCACAAGCAATGACGAGATAAACATATCCTCATGGTGGCTGAAATTCTGTAATATTCTGTTTATAAATCCTCCGCGGGCGGCATCAATCTCACGTCTGACTTTATTGGACTGTACAAAAGCAATCTCCGAGCCGGAAAAAAGGCCGGAAAACAAGACTGCTATCACAGTTATGGTTATGGCGAGGCTTAATGGCAATTCCATTTCAAACAGTAGTTATACAAAAAAATTTACCGGCCGGAATCTTTGCGTCATGGCGTCGCGACCGGAGCGGGACGAGATGGCGACACAGGGCGTGTCGAATCTGATGCGAAATCAGAACTANNTTGACCGGAAAAATGCCCTGCGGCTTTATAATTCTATAGGATGTGAGCCGTTCGTCACTCTCAAATCCAAGACCTTCGAGCACATGTGTCTCGGTTTCTATATGAATAAACGAATCGCTGTAGATTTTTCCTCTTCGCTGATCCCAGAAAAGCTGAGAGGTCTGAAAGAGATCTTTCGGAGCCTTGGTCATTTCCACATGACCGTCGAGCCGCCAGATCTTCTGATTACTGAAGAATCTGGCAGAATCGGCGGCAACTGTAGCAATCACATGAAAATAGGGATCATATTTCTGCAAATAAAGCCCCTGCGGGAAGATCCAGTATGGAGTGTCGGTTTCTTCAAAGACCTGCCACAAAGGCGCGACAATCTTATATTGTACCACCCCGGAATCGGAAATAAAAGTCGCGACATTTTTAGTAGTCATCGTCGCCATGACTCTCGGATTGATCTTCGAGGCGACATCGATTTTCTTCTCCTCGCGGCATCCTGACGCCACTATGAGAAAAAGCAACATCCCGACCAATATGAACACTGACTTTCTCATCTATCTGAGGATCCTGTCATGACAATCCGCTTCCGATACGATCAACGTATCTTGCGCTTGAAGAACCAGACTTCATTGAAATTGACACCGAGAGTGATGTTGAAATAATTCTCTTTCAACAGCGCCTGAGGATGAGCCTGCCGCATCTTCCACTCGAAGCCGAGATTTATCATGGTTTTTCCCTCCACTGTAGGAAAGCCCACACCGGCGGTGACACCATATTCCCGGACGCCGTTGCCGTGAATCTTAAGATAATCATCCGTATAATACGCACCCAGACGATATGCGGCACGCTGCATATATGAGCCTCTGAGCTTCGGCACATATTCGGCTCCGGCGGCATAACGGCTCCGGTTGTTGAATTCCATACCGTTGAAAACCACTACCTCCGGGTTGTCGATAGAATACAACGGCGAATACCGGCAATCTTTCCATCCTTGCCACGTATAATCGAATTCCACATTAAAGCGACTGACCCTCTCATGGGTATAGCTGATTCCAGCACCGACACTATTGGGCGTATAATAATGGTTTTTAAGACTCATTCTTGCCACTTCCGTCGGAGTCGACTCCTGTGTCGTTTCCTGAATAGTAGCCCATGTCGTGCCAAGCAATGTCTTTTTGGGACTGTATGTGGCACCAAGAACAAACCGGTCGTAACGGCCTATCTTCTGCGTGTATTGCGCGCCCAGCACTATATTCCAGTCGCGGACCTTCATGACATGCTCGAATTTCGTACTTCCCGAAGAAGGATTGGCAAACACATCATTGACGATGTTGCCGAAATCGTAACTGACATTAAAACCGATCGAAAAGCCTTTTATCTTACCCGACAGACCGAGATAAAGCTCGTTGATACCGCCCGAGCCCTGATTCTCCATGGTTCCGTGGCTGATATCATTGCCAAAGGCATAACCCACGGAACTGTAGGGAAGAAGTCCAACAGACCCTCCAAGATATTTGCTTATCGGGAACTGCATGGTCAAGTAATCAAGACCACCCCCGGTAGACTTCTCTTTCGCATCTCCTTCCTGACTCCATATAAAAGAAAGATCGGCACCCATGTCAAATAGAAAAGTCAGGGAGTCAATGGCAGCGTATGAAGCCGGATTCATGACATTGATCTGACGGCCGGAGTTCATAGCATATCCGACACCACCCATCTGACGCTGCATAGATGTGGCACGGTCGCCGAGAATACCATAACCATACATGGAATACGGTGTAGAAACATTCTGAGCCAGAGCCGGAACCGTGCAGACCAGCGCGGCCATAAGCATTTTAAGTTTTGTCATATCTTGTCGTTATAATTAAAAATTCTCACCAACCCGCGTCCGACAATTTCAGGATCGGCGACGACATCGACGCCAGCTTCTTCAAGCAACGGATACAGAACCGAGGCATCGCCTCCGGTAAGAATCATTTTAATATTATCATATACACGGCGAGAGGATTCATAGACCGAAACCAGTTCACCGACAAGTCCCCGCACCACTCCCGAACGTATGGCAGTCACCGTGTCATGGCCGAATAACGGAAGTTCTCCTTCCGGCCCTACCAGGGGCAGCCGGGAAGTAAAAGCGTTGAGCGAACGAAACCTCAGACGTAGTCCCGGGGAGATATTGCCCCCGATAAACCTGCGTGCGACCACAAGATCGCTCGTCACGGCAGTTCCTGCATCTACCACAAGCGCCGCTCTTTCCACTGACACTCCGACTGCAGCGGCAAGCCTGTCGACCCCCAGCGTGGCACGGCTGTCGTATTCCACGGCTATCGGAACCGGGGTATCGGCGTCCAGTCTGACAAACGGCAGTCCTGTAGCTGCAAGGTATACGGAAAGATCCGGATCTTCGTGACCTACGCAACAGTAACATATACCATCGACGGAGTTATACGCCAGCACCGCATCCATGGCCTCCGACACATTTACCTTGCCTGTCACTGAATGAACCATATGCTCATCTTCAAATACAGCAACCTTGACGGCAGTATTACCTGCATCGACAGTCATTATGGAACGATGGCCGGTCATCTGTCCTGTCATTTGCCCCGGGTGCCGGAATTACGGTCCCGAGCTTCTTTATTAAGCGCGGACGACAACATCCATGAGGCTACAAGCTGTATCAGCGCTCCTACAAGCGTGAAAAGTATGGTTTCATTCAGCATTCTGAATGTAAATACGTCGCTTTCGATCCGTGATGTGTTGTAAAACCAGAAGAACGAGGCCGCGCAAAATGCGAATCCCCCCCACATTTCCATGCGGCGCAGACGTCTCACCCTAAAACTTTCATCCTTACCGAATGAGCCTACGATACGGGCCACGGTATAAAGCAGAGCGCCACCTGCAAATATCCATTTGAACCATGCCGTGAGTGCGACATTGTCAGCACCTACAAAAGGGGCTGTGAGTCCGACCGCTAAAATTATCAGGCCGAAGGTGGCAAGCGCCTCCATCGCCCGGCGTATCCGCGCGCGCCCTTCCGCTTTTTGTGGAACAGAAATTTTATCTTTCATTTCACGCGTTTTATTACAAATATATCTTCTGTGGCTTTCTGCATACGGTATTCCTCTCTGGCAATCTGCTCGAGCTCTTCTGTACCGGTCAGCAACTGTTCCCGCTGGCGACGATAATACGCGGCCGAGTCATTGCAGATCTTGATCTGCTCGTTAAGAGCCTTGATCTGTTCCTGATATTCCATATTGTGTTCCCAGGAGGCATCTTCATTAAGAAACAGCAGGGCAATCACAAGTGAGCCTATCGCGATCACTGCCAGATGAGAACGCCGGCGCACCCAGAAATTTAATTCTTTTATCTTTTTACTCATTTCAAGCTCACAAATCACATCCAAAGGCATATCCAGCAAAAGACATACCTCTTCAACCTGCAAAGTTAACAAAAAAAAAGTGACACGCAAAGAGNNTCCTTAATGGCTGAAAAGAGGCCGCGCATCAATATGCCAGGCCATAGTCGCCGCTATCACGGCGGCAATTGTCATCGGTAATCTTTCAGAAGCCCCTGCAGGCGTTTACGGGCAAAGAAGATACGGCTTTTCACCGTTCCGAGCGGAAGGCCCATTTTATCGGCAATCTCGCTGTATTTATATCCGGCAATATACATGGTGAAAGGCACCTTATACTCTTTGGAAAAAGCATTTATGGCCACCGAGATCTCCTTGGCGGCATATGAGCCTTCCGGTGTGGAAAGTCCGGATTCCTGCGAAAGATTGAGATGATAAAGATCTTCAGTCGTGTCTATGACTGTAGCCGAACGCACCTGACGCCGATAATTGTTGATGAAGATGTTACGCATGATGGTAAACACCCACCCTTTGAAATTGACGTTGTCGACATACTTCTCTTCATTGTCCAGGACTTTCAGAGTCGTGTCCTGCACAAGATCCTGAGCAGCTTCCCGGTTGGCGGTCAGCTGGCATGCGAAATTAAACAGATTGCCCTGAAGGCTCAAAAGTCTGTCTTTGAATTGTTGTTTTTCAGCCATTGTGTGGAATCTTAAGAAGTTTATATTCTTTCGATCCTTGAAAATCTGTAGGCAGGAAAAAGTGTTCTTCCTATGGTCCAGACCTCAATCAGATCTTTCTATGTTACTATAACAAAAACCAGAGATATAAATCCACGAAATTTGTTATATTTAACTTTTTTTCACAACACCATCTACGAGACCGCTGAATCTGTCGGAGACGCCGAAAATCAATTTAACATTTCGCAGAGCCGCAACCTGATGAAGCATCCATATAGACAGCACCGTAAAGCGCCAGAGGGATATATTCTCCACGTTCGGGATTGGCATATAATCCGAACCGTAAGGCATCCGTCCTGTAACGTTCGCGCTCATCGGGAGTGCCCAAAGCAAAGTGCATAGGAAAAAATCTGCGGACATCGAATTTTCTGACAAATATGTAAGCTCCGGTAAAATATTCACTTCCTATACGTGAATCCACAGGAAAGAAACAATAATCGATAATATCAGTCAAGCATCCCGAGACAGAACCCTCTCCCTCCGTAGCACGGTCAAGATATGCCCTGATATCACGCAGGCAGGCATTATAATCACCTATAGCCTTCTTCACTTCACTCTGTGTGGATTCCTCTTTCCATATCCAGGCATTCAGATCTCCGGCATGAAAAAAGCGTTTACCCGACAGTTCGATGACATATGAATTTCCGATATCCGTCGACGGGAATGCGGCCACGGTCAGATTGCCGTCGCCAAACCGGTCGCCGGGACCGAGAGCAGTGACACAAGACGGATCGACTTTCGGTCCGGAATAAACCGACGATTCACTCACAATATGCCGTATCCGTCTCATCACGTCGCGACTCACCATATAGCGTATATTGGGGAATCTTGAAGCCCACGAAAAGACCGCCGGATTATAATGGTCCTTATGACCATGACTTATAAATACATACAAAGCCTTTCCCGGATCAAAGTCTGCAAGAAAATCGGGGAAATCACGATTCTCTCCATCTCTGTCGAGCCAGAAGTCAAAAACGATTCCTGCAGCGGGAGTCTCTACAAAAAAGCAGTCATGCCATATATACTCGATTTTCACCATAAGTCAACAACTTTATTCAATATTTATTAACTTCCATGCGCGTCTAAATGTTATGTCTATGTTGCGGAGCAACACATTTTTTAGTAATTTTGCACCATAAAAATAAAATCATGATAACCGCATCTGCAAAGAAGAGAGAGAACATAGCGGAATATCTGCTCTATATGTGGCAGATAGAAGATATAATACGTGCCTATGGCCTCGATATCGACAAAATAGAAAAAAACCTCGTAAACCACTACGCAGATCTCGAAGAAGGCAAGCGCCGGGAAATACTCGACTGGTACGAGTCTCTTATCGACATGATGCGGCGCGAGGGAAAGGAGAAGACAGGGCATCTGCAGCTCAATGCCAATACTCTCCACGACATCGAACAATTGCACCGGAGACTGCTTAACGATCCCAAATTCGCATCATATGCCGCGGACTATTACAACACGCTGCCACTGATAGTGGAACTGCGTGCCAAAGCCGGAGACAACCGCAAGGAGGAAATCGAGACTTGTTTCGATGCGTTGTACGGACTTCTTATGCTGAGACTGCAACATAAAGAGATTTCCGAAGAAACCTCCCGTGCGGCGAAACAGATATCGCGTTTTCTGGCCCATCTCGCCGGATATTATAAAAAAGACTACAACAACGAATTGGAATTTAACGAATAAACTCATGAAAAAAATACTCGTAACAGGCTGCAACGGTCAGCTTGGATCAAGTCTTCGCCGTGAAATAGACAATGATCCTGACATCGAGGCGGTATACACGGATTATGACACTCTTGACATAACCAACCGCGAGGCAGTAGAACGCTTTCTGTCGGATCACCGTTTCGACATAATCGTCAACTGTGCCGCTTATACGGCTGTCGACAAAGCGGAATCGGACGAGATACTCGCCTCCGCGCTCAACACAGGAGCCGTCGGCAATCTCGGCGAAGCTGCCGTAAAAACGGGAGCAAAAGTGATACACATCTCCACCGATTATGTTTTCTCCGGTCAGGGTTTCCGGCCTTATGAAGAAAACGACGAGCCGTATCCCCAAGGCATATACGGCCGCACCAAACTTGAAGGCGAGGCGCTGCTTACATCGTTCTGCCAGAACGCGATGATCATCCGCACCGCATGGCTTTATTCGGAATTCGGCAAAAACTTCGTCAAGACAATGCTCGACCTTGCGGAGACAAGACCGGAAATAAACGTCGTGGCCGACCAGATCGGCACACCGACCTACGCCGGAGATCTCGCCTCAGCCATCCACACAATAATCAAACATGAGAAATGGATACCCGGCATCTATCATTTCACAGACGAGGGCGTTGCATCCTGGTATGATTTCACCAAAGCCATTTTCGAGATGGCAGGCAAAGAGGTAAAGGTAAATCCTATCCCCACCTCAGCCTATCCCACTCCAGCAAAACGACCGCTATACTCAGTGCTGAGCAAGAGCAAAATCAAGAACACCTACGGTATAGACATCCCGTATTGGCGTGACTCTCTCCGCAAATGCCTTATCAACCTTGACAACAAGTAACCCGTTAAAAATAATCTGACTTGGAAGAACTGACCAAAGAGATCGGACGCAGACGCACTTTCGCCATAATATCACACCCCGACGCCGGAAAGACCACTCTGACCGAGAAACTGCTTCTTTTCGGCGGCGCGATCCATGTGGCAGGTGCTGTCAAAAGCAACAAGATAAAGAAAACAGCGACATCCGACTGGATGGAGATCGAAAAGCAGCGTGGCATCTCGGTCGCCACTTCTGTCATGGGTTTCAATTACGGAGACTACAAGATCAATATCCTTGACACTCCGGGCCACCAGGATTTCGCCGAAGACACATTCCGGACACTCACGGCCGTGGACTCGTTGATTATTGTGGTTGACGCCGCCAAAGGAGTGGAGACACAGACCAGACGGCTCATGGAGGTATGCCGCATGCGCCGGACACCGGTCATAATATTCGTAAACAAACTTGACCGCGAAGGCCGCGATCCGTTCGACATTCTCGACGAACTTGAGAAAGAACTCAAGATCGGAGTCCGACCGCTCACATGGCCCATCAATATGGGAGAAAGATTCAAGGGCGTCTACAACATCTACGAGCGAGGCCTCGATCTCTTCACTCCATCCAAACAGACAATAAGCGAACGCGTAGAAATCGACGACGTCAACTCACCGGAGGTGGACCGTCTTGTCGGAGAAGAGAACGCCGGCAAACTGCGTGAAGATCTTGAACTGATCGAGGGAGTATATCCTGATTTCGACAAGACAGACTATCTCCGAGGAGAAATGGCTCCGGTATTTTTCGGATCGGCATTAAATACATTCGGTGTCAAGGAACTTCTGGATTGTTTCGTGGAGATCGCACCGTCGCCACGACCGATCATGGCTGTGGAACGCGAAGTACGTCCCGACGAGGAACAGTTCACGGGCTTCGTATTCAAGATTCACGCGAATATGGATCCGAATCACCGCAGCTGTATAGCTTTTGTCAAGATATGTTCCGGCAAATTCGAACGAAACGTGTATTACAAACATGTACGGCACGACAAGATGATGCGCTTCGCCGCTCCGACAGCATTCATGGCTCAAAAGAAGAATATAGTGGACGAAGCATATCCGGGTGACATCGTCGGCATTCCCGACACCGGCAATTTCAAGATCGGCGATACTCTGACAGGCGGAGAAGAACTTCATTTCAAAGGACTTCCCTCTTTCTCACCCGAGATGTTCAAATATATCGAGAATGCCGATCCCATGAAGGCGAAACAACTCGACAAAGGCATCCACCAGCTTATGGACGAAGGTGTGGCCCAGTTATTCACCAACCAGTTCAACGGCAGAAAGATCATAGGCACTGTCGGACAGCTCCAGTTCGAGGTCATACAATACCGTCTCCTTCACGAATATGCCGCTCAATGCCGCTGGGAACCTATCAGTCTCTACAAGGCCTGCTGGATAGAAAGCGATGACGATGAGGCACTCGCCGCGTTCAAGAAACGCAAGCACCAATTCATGGCTACAGACAAAGAGGGGCGTGACGTATTTCTTGCGGATTCAAACTATGTTCTTCAGATGGCACAGTCGGACTTCCCGAAAATCCGGTTCCATTTCAGTTCGGAGTTTTAGCAGCCGGCCGAAAGCCGTTTAGCCACGTTTCGGGAAGAGATCTGTCAGTTTCCCCGCGATGACTCCCGACAGATATCCTCCCGCTACAGCAATAATTATCTGAAGCGATACGGTGAGCCACAGAGGCAAACCGAAATGCATCCCGAACCTGAGACCGATCTCCAGGAATACCAGCTGAAGACCGAATATATATAGAGCCTTTGCGTTCAGAAACGCAAAGGCTCTGCTCATATATGAGCAGAGCGGAAGACGGAACAAGACCAGCAACGCGACCGCTCCGAAGATACCGCATCCGAAAGAGGCGGGATAGAAAGCACCCATCTCGCGTATGGAGTAGTTGGTCGCGCCGGTAAGATAATTGCACACCATGTATGCCGGGACTGACAACAAGAGGATCTTCCAGCCGTAACGTTCCAGAATGCCATATCTGCGCATCAGATTACCACCAAGCATGAGCGGAGCTATAAAGAATGCCGTATCAAGACTCCACGGCAGCAACAAAGGGAGATAAGGATAAATGTAGCCCATCGCCACACAGGCGATAGCTGCCAATATACGGTTTCTGTCACAACGGATGTCAAGGAGAAGACGGAAGAGACAATAGGCGGTAAACATCGAGGTGAGAAACCACAGGACACTGTTGTCAATATTCATCATTCTGAAACTGTCTGCGGCATCCGCAAAGGGAAATAATTTGAAACGGGAGTATAAGATACCGATCATCGACCGCATGCCTACCGACGCGGGATTCACCAGAAGCATGAAAATAAGACATGCCAGACTCATGAACAGATACGGGAGGAGAAGAGACCGGAAACGCCGAGAGATTCTGAAGTCGGGATGTGAGGTATAACCCGCAGCCACCCAGAAGACCGGCAAGAGCATATTGTCTATATAAGTGACAACCGCCCCTCCTTCGGTATGTCCAAGCATCACACATATGAGCGCGAATCCTTTCGCGCCGTCTATAAACTGCAGTCTGCCCGAAGCATGCGATTCAGGCATAAGCGGTCGTGAAAAACTGTAATTCTGTTTCATACGGCAAATTTACAACTTTTTATCTTCCTTCCCAATTTACGGCTGTAGATAAATTGATGATAAAAATAACGGCCAGGATTTGGAAAATCGTACCGGATGGCTTATCTTTGCGTTGTAAAGGAAAAATCCCACATCAAAGCATATTGGGAAACTCATCAAATTTTAAAGAAATACCGAGACAAGCTTGCCCGTTAATGGCGGGCCCCACGCCGAAAGGCGTTGACCTCCGGGTCGCAGGCGGATTACAAAGATTGGCAAGCCCTCAAATCCTGTCACTCGGAGTTTCGTCACAATCCTTTGGTGTGGACCTTATAAAAGTCGGTGACTGATCCCAGTCACCGGCTTTTCAATTTGTATATAATTATTAAACCAATATCTAAAGCACATGATAGACGTAAAAGACGCTTTGCTGGAGCGTACCAGCGTGAGGAGGTATGAAAGAGAAAAAATACCGGCCGAAACCATGGACTTCATATACAAGGCTGTGGAAAACACCCCGACATCTTACAACGGGCAACAGTTTTCTGTCATTGATATAGATGATCAGGAACTCAAGGAGAAACTCTACGAACTTACAAACCAGAAACAGCTCAAGACATGCAACCGCCTGCTGATATTTCTGTCGGACTATAATAAAATATCTCTTCTCGCCGAGAAAAAGGGTCTCGACATACCACCGTTTACCGACACTATGGACGGTGTGACAATAGGAATCATTGATGCGTCTCTGGCCATGATGAGCGCTGTTGTCGCCGCGCAGGCATCCGGATTGGGATCCAACTGCATAGGATATCTGCGCACGGTAGATCCGCGCAAGGTGGCGGAACTGCTCAAACTGCCCAAAGGCGTATTCGTGGTCTGCGGACTTGCTCTCGGAGTGCCTCGCGAACATCCGGATCTGAAGCCCAAACAACCCTCTTCTCTCGTTTTCCATCGCAATCATTACCGACAGGACTCCGGGAAGATGATCGAAGAACTCGAAGCGTATGACGAAGTGGTGAAAACTTATAACCGTACACGCTCAGGCGGCACGACAGACAACGACTGGGTGGCACACATACTTGAATATTATGACCACGCCATGACATACAGAATCAAGGATTATCTGCGTGATCAGGGATATGACATAAAGAAATAAAAATAAAACGGAGTCAAGGCCTCGACCTCAGCTCCGTTTTGTCGCAATCAGCATTGTTTTATTATTTCGGCAATGTCTGCGACAATTACCTACTTAGTAGACATCCCAGATCGGAAAAAGTTTAATCCGCCTGATATTTTTTAATGATATCAGACGGATTTTTTAATATTTTCCTATTATTTCTTCTCTACAGTCTTGTTTTTCGATGTCTGCAGCACTTTCTCTCTTTTGAGAGGCTGATCTCCTTTCTTGACAGGTTTGATCTTTTTGCCGCTGACAGGACATACACTGTCGCCCGGACATACGTTGGCACGCACGCAGCAATCCTGGTTTCCTTTCTCACATGCGCGGTCACATTTCACATTTCTGTCACATTTCACTGTCTTGTCACAGATTACTGTATCGCAGACAGCCTTCTCACATACTCTGCGGCATTGCAGAGTCCTGTCACTACGTTTGAGAGGTTTTGTATCCGCCACTTTTGCGGTATCCGCTTTTGCGCGGTTAAGTTCTGTCGCGTTGAAAAGTTTCTGCTGGCCAAAAGCGGAAGTCGCAGCGATCATCGCCACAACCATAAGGCAAAAAAATTTTTTCATATCCTTAAAATTGTTAAAGTTTTCTTATTAGAGCGTCTGCCTTACAAAAGGTTTATAAAGATAATTTAAACTTTTTCATATTATGCTCCCGCACGACTTAAAAAACGAGAGCCGATGCCAACCGGCATCGACTCTCTATCGCTTAAAGAAAAATTCTGAAATATTATTTCTTGACTTTGGCAACAATAGCCTTGAAAGCCTCGGGATTGTTCATNNCAAGCACCTTACGGTTGATCTCTATTCCGGCAGCGTGGATAAGACCCATAAGCTTGGAATATGAAAGATCCTCCATGCGTGCTGCTGCATTGATACGCTGGATCCAGAGAGCACGGAAGTTGCGTTTTTTCTGTTTGCGGTCGCGGTATGCGTAGGTAAGACCTTTCTCCCAGGTGTTTTTAGCTACGGTCCACACATTGCGGCGACTGCCGTAATAACCGCGGGTCAGTTTTAATATTTTCTTTCTTTTGGCTCTTGAAGCCACATGATTTACTGATCTTGGCATCTTTTTTTTAATTTTTGAATGTCAGCGGCAATCTTACACTTGCACTTGCAGGGCGTGACATTCGGTTTGTAAAAAATTTGATTGATTTTAAATGCTTGCAGACTTAAGATCTGCGCTGGGGCTTAGCGGAGGTTCAGCAACTCCCGAACCTGACGCTCGTTGGCGGAAGCCACGATAGCTGTGTGGTCGAGATTTCTCTTACGCTTTTTCGACTTTTTCGTAAGGATGTGGCTGTGATAAGCGTGTTTCCTTTTGATTTTGCCGGTGCCGGTAAGTGCGAAACGCTTTTTCGCAGCGGCATTAGTCTTTACTTTAGGCATTTTGTTAAAAATTTAGTTGTTAAAAATTCACCTCGGCACTGAGTGCCTACGGTCTCTAATTTATTCAATCGCCAAGAACTTTACGCTCTTGCTGTGATCGCTGACATAATATCACCTACTCAACAACGGTTCAATTTCACATTTATTGAGTGTGACGTCAAAAATTTATTCAGATTA
>DAAV01000092.1:0-547 GCA_001701295.1 Bacteroidales bacterium H10 | reverse complement strand
TTTGAAGCCGCCTTGAGAGGAGCCAGCATTATGGACATGTGCTTTCCTTCGAGCACAGGCATCATCTCCACCTTGCCAAGATCTTCAAGGTCATTGGCAAAGCGAAGCAACAGAACTTCACCCTGCTCTTTGAACAGTATGGAACGTCCACGGAAAAATACGTAAGCCTTTACCTTGGAACCCTCCTTAAGGAATCCCTGGGCATGTTTGAGCTTGAAGTTATAATCATGGTCGTCGGTCTGCGGTCCGAAACGAATCTCCTTGACAACCACTTTGGCAGCCTTCTGTTTCTGCTCCTTCTGACGTTTCTTCTGCTGGTACAGAAACTTCTGGTAGTCGATGATGCGGCACACAGGCGGCTCGGCATTGGGCGAGATCTCGACAAGATCGAGTTCCTGTTTCTCCGCTATCTTGAGAGCTTGCGCGATAGGATATATTCCCTGTTCGACATTGTCTCCCACGAGACGCACCTCACGGGCACGGATATGCTCATTGACCGCATAGGGATCATTGCGGCGGTCACCTCCGCGGCCGGGACGCTGTCCGG
>DAAV01000027.1 GCA_001701295.1 Bacteroidales bacterium H10 | reverse complement strand
ACTGTTTTCTGACAGGCAAGGGAGTAGACAGAGATGTCAATCAGGCATGGAAATGGTATGCACAGGCCGCTGGTAAAGGCGATAACGAAGCCCGTTACCGCATCGCTGTCCTTTATAGCGAAGGAAATGGAGTCCGACAGAGCGACGAAGAGGGNNCCCGACGTGCTGCAAAAAACGGACATCCTCTGGCTCTGTTGCATCTTGCGGATTGTTATGCCACAGGGCGAGGACTTATAGCCGATAACAGGATTGCAGCAGAAAATTATTGGCGCGCCGCAGACCGAGGCGTTGCCGAGGCCGCTTACAAACTGGCTATCATGCTCCGTGACGGCGTCGGAATGCCTCAGGATAAATCCATGGCGCTTAAATATTTCAATCAGGCTGCGGCTTCGGACTATGCCGATGCGAATCTTCTTGCTCAGTTTCTTGTGCAGGAAGGCGTGAAAGAACCTGTCAGAAAATCGGTGGCCTCAAAGCGGACCGGAAATGTCAAAAAAGGAAAAACATCCGCTGCAAACCGGAAGTCCCGTAAAACCGGAAAGAGATAAATCAATTCATAGCTTAAATATAGCCCGTGCGACCAACATTTGTGCCTGCACGGGCGTTTCTATTTTAGAAGCTGTTTGAATAACAGTCTGTGGAATCTACTGTATTTATTGCTTTGTTTATGACTCTATACCGAATGATGGCTATTTCCGTGGCGATGCTTATGCCGGTTGTCTGCTGTTTCTCGCAGGAGTCTTATGACTGCGACATGTCGGATGATAACCGATTTGGAACCGACATTTCCCGTAACGATACGTTGCCTTCGGAAGAATTGTCTATAACAGAAAGTTACGATGAGATCGGAGAACAATATGGAAAAGTCGGCCTTGTGCTGAGTGGCGGCGGGGCCAAAGGCATAGCCCATGTCGGCGTCATAAAAGCTTTGGAAGATAACGATATTCCGATCGATTACGTGACAGGTACGTCTATGGGCGCTATTGTCGGAAGCCTTTATTCCTGTGGATGGTCTCCTGAAAGAATGCTCGATTTTTTTACGGCTCCGGATTTTCTTGACTGGTCTACAGGTACGATCAATAAAAACAACATCTATTATTATTATGAACCGGCTCCGACTCCCAAATGGGTTGAACTCAATATCAATTTCCGAAAGAAGGAATCTTTGCCCAACCAGATCATTCCGACAAGCCTTATAAGTCCGCTTCCGATGAATATTGAGTTTCTGAGATTGTATGGACCTTACACGGAACAATGCGGTCGGAATTTTAACAGATTGTTCGTGCCTTTCCGTTGCGTGGCGTCGGATGTCTATCATAAGCATAAAGTGGTTTTTGGAGAGGGTTCTCTTGGCGAGGCGGTAAGGGCATCCATGAGTTTCCCTATGGTGTTCCGCCCGATAGAGATAAACGGAGTGCTTTTGTATGACGGCGGTATATACGACAACTTTCCAGTCAATGTTATGGAGACGGATTTTAAACCGGATTTTGTGATCGGTGTTTCAGTGTCGGGAGCCGATTCTAAACCGCGAAGAGGGGATATGTACAGCCAGCTTGAGGATATGATAATACAGAATAATGATTATTCTCTGCCATCGAATGAAGGGATAAAAATCCAGGTCCTCGTGCTTAATTTCGGTGTCCTTCAGTTTGACAAGGCCCGGACAATCTATGATATCGGTTATAAGACAGGTCTTTCTATGGTAGATTCCATAAAAAGCCGTCTTAAATCAAGAACGCCTTTGGAAGAGGTGAAGCAAAGGCGTAAGATATTCGCTGACGCGACACCTGCTCTCGAATTCGATTCCATAGAAGTGAAAGGGGTTGAGGGGAGCCAGGCGCAATATCTTGAATATCTTTTCAATCACGGCAAGCCGGGTAAATTCGGTATGGATCAGACTGTAGCCGCGTATTATAGAGCGGTTACGGACGGCTCTCTGAGTAATCTTGTTCCCGAAGCTATTTTTGGAAAAAATGGCAACAATACTTTGACGCTTCATGCCACTCCTCGTCGGCCGTGGACTTTGGCGATAGGAGGTTTTGTTACAACTTCCACCAATTCAATGCTTTATTTTTCAGCGGGATATCATACGCTCGGGCATAATTCTCTTGATCTTTCGGTGAGTGCATGGGTCGGACAAGCATATTTCGCAGGTATGGCAAATGCCAAATTCTCGTTGCGTACAAGCATCCCGTCATATTTTGAAATCACGGGGGTGCTCAGCAAACAGAAGTATTATGAAAATGAAGTATTGTTTTTCAAAAGTTCAAATCCAATGTTCACCACTGAAATCGACAATTATCTCCGAGGTGGTTATGTATGGGCCATAGGCCGCAGGATGAAAGGGTATGCCAGTATTGCGGGAGGGTATATTTCAGATTCATATTATCCTGCGGGTGATGTGGATGAAGCCGGGCGCCGGGATAAAATGCAGTATCGTGTCGGAATGGTACGCGTCGGCATAGAATCAAACAGTCTTGACAACCAGATGTATCCTTCTTCAGGAATGAAATGGTTTGCCAATGTCGATCTGAGCTATCAGTCATCCCGGTTCTGTCCTTCGGAAAACAAAATAGAGGCAGGCTCCTGGAAAACGAGACCGGTGGCGTCTCTCGAACTTTTGTGGCAGCGTTATTTCACCATCGGGCAAAAATGGGGGGTGGGTGCTTA
The DNA here is from genome assembly GCA_001701295.1 of Bacteroidales bacterium H10. Taxonomy (GTDB): domain Bacteria; phylum Bacteroidota; class Bacteroidia; order Bacteroidales; family Muribaculaceae; genus Lepagella. The sequence continues at coordinate 1,232 of DAAV01000027.1, read as the reverse complement.
TGCCAACGGCTATGCCACGTTGCAGAATCTTGACCAGAATTATACAAATGTTCTCGCACATGCTCCCGCCTTTGCTCCGACTCCGGCCACACAGAATTATTTCAATGGNNCTTTTCGTTCCGACAACTATCTTGCGGCAGGCGTGATACCGATGTGGAAACCTGTGAAGCGCATGCAAGTCAGAGCGGATCTGTATGTGTATATGCCGATACGCAATCTTGTCGACAATGGCAGAATGAATGTGGCGACTTACGAAGGCTGGTTCAAGAAGCCTCAGTTTCTCGGAGAACTCGCGGTGATCTATAATTTACCGTTTGCAAGTATATCTTTTTACGGAAATTATCTGTCTTCACCTTCCCGCAATTGGAATTTCGGTATATCTTTCGGACTGCTTTTCAAGGCTCCGAAACTGTTAAGGCATTAAATTGTGGTGAATACCAGATTGTTGAATCTGTAAGTACCAGCATTGCGGGAAGTTTAAGTCTTGAAGTAAGTTCTTTTGCTTTTATGGATCCCAATGCCATGAGTGAGGTGGCAAGGGCGTCGGCCTCCATAGCGGTGCCGGCTATCACGGTCGCGCTCAGGACATCGGTATGGGCCGGTCGCCCTGTTGTGGGAGATATCGTGTGGCCATATGTGCCCGAAGCGTCTTTGTGATAGTTCCTGTAATTGCCGGAGGTGGCGAGTCCTTTGCCGGAAAGTTCCACTATACATTGTGATTCGTGGATTATCGAATCCGACAATATAGGCCTGTCGATCGAGATCTTCCATTTTCTTCCCGATGGAGAGATACCATTGCAATATATTTCTCCTCCTATTTCTACGAGATAATCTGTAATGCCGTTTCTTTCAAACATTTCGCCTATACAGTCGCACCCATATCCCTTTGCTATTGCAGAATAATTGAATTCCATGGCCGGGTTGCCTTTGATAAGCATGTTGCCCTTCGTTCTGGTCTTCGAGATTCCGGTTATATTAAGGAGCGAGTCGAGACGAAGTGTGTCGGATGTGGCCTTATGTCCTTTGCCGAACCCCCATGCCGTGATAAGCGGTCCGAGAGTCGGATCGAAAGCGCCTCCGGTAAGACTGTTGATCTTAAGCGACATTCTGTATACGCGCATATAGTTGTCGTCTACTGTCACAGAGTCGGACGCGTTGACTTGGCTGGCCAGTGAAGTCGGGTCGAAAACATTGAGGGATTTTCCTACAGCATTCAGTGTGGCCACTATACT
>DAAV01000109.1:6772-7391 GCA_001701295.1 Bacteroidales bacterium H10 | reverse complement strand
TTGCTCTCGGATATGGACTGTTCGATCTCCGTAATGCTGTCACAAAGGTCACCTCGGCATTTTTCGAACCTGCTCTCGACTACATCGTGTGCAAGATTCCGCGCTGGGATCTCGGTAAATTCCGCGGAGTGAACCGCGAGCTCGAGTCCTCGATGAAATCCGTCGGCGAAGTCATGGCGATAGGCCGTACTTTCGAGGAAGCCANNGCATGATCGGTCAGGGAATGCATGGATTCGTAGAGAACAAGGAACTTGAGATTCCTGATATAGACGGCGCTCTGCATGCTCCGACAGACAAACGTATATTTGTAATCGAGAAAGCTTTTGATCAGGGATACAGTGTCGGGCAGATACATGATCTGACCAAGATCGACTGCTGGTTTCTCGAGAAACTGAAAAATATCCATAATATTGACCGTGAACTGCGTGCCGCGGGAAGCCTCGAAGCTCTGCCGGCCCGTCTTTTCCGTCAGGCCAAGACAGCCGGTTTCTCTGATTTCCAGATCGCGCGTGCCGTGGGCATGGAGAAGGAAATGGATATCGAGAAAGCATGCATGCGTGTGCGCGACCGCAGGAAGGCTCTCGGCATTGTGCCTTGTGTCAAACAGATAGATACGCTT
>DAAV01000109.1:0-6689 GCA_001701295.1 Bacteroidales bacterium H10 | reverse complement strand
GTATCGGGTCTTCCGTAGAGTTTGACTGGTGCGGCGTTCAGGCTCTCAATACGATCCGCAAGGAAGGTTATCGTTCCGTAATGGTTAACTACAATCCGGAGACAGTATCGACGGATTATGATGTCTGCGACCGCCTCTATTTCGATGAACTGACATTTGAGCGTGTCCTTGATATAATCGATCTGGAGACGCCTCACGGAGTGGTGGTGTCGACTGGCGGACAGATACCCAATAATCTTGCTCTCAAACTCGACGAACAGGGAGTTCATCTTTTGGGAACTTCCGCACAGAGTATCGACAACGCGGAAGACCGCGAGAAATTCTCGGCGATGCTCGGCCGTATCGGTGTCGATCAGCCTGAATGGAGCGCCCTGACATCAATGGACGACATCAACGAATTTGTCGACAAGGTCGGCTTCCCGGTTCTCGTGCGTCCCTCTTATGTGTTGTCGGGCGCGGCGATGAATGTATGTTACGACCGTGATCAGCTCGAACGGTTCCTTACGCTTGCCGCAAATGTCTCGAAGCGTCATCCGGTGGTGGTGAGTCAGTTCCTTGAACATGCCAAAGAAGTCGAGATGGATGCCGTGGCGCAGAACGGAGAGATTATAGCCTATGCGATTTCCGAGCATGTGGAGTTCGCGGGAGTGCACTCCGGTGATGCGACTATCCAGTTCCCGCCCCAGAAACTTTATGTCGAGACTGCACGACGCATCAAGAAAATATCAAAGAAAATAGCTAAACAGCTTAATATCAGCGGACCGTTCAATATCCAGTTCCTTGCCCGTGACAATGACATCAAGGTGATTGAATGTAACCTCCGGGCCTCACGAAGTTTCCCGTTTGTGAGCAAGGTGCTGAAGATAAACTTTATCGAGCTTGCCACCCGTATCATGCTCGGACTGCCTGTCAGCAAACCGGATAAAAGTGTGTTTGATCTTGATTATGTGGGTGTCAAAGCCAGTCAGTTCTCGTTCAACCGACTCCAGAAAGCGGACCCGAAACTCGGTGTCGACATGGTGTCGACAGGTGAAGTCGGATGTCTCGGCGAGGACGCGAGAGCCGCACTCCTCACCGCCATGCTGTCGGTAGGACAGCGTGTGCCTAAAAAAAGTGTGCTTCTCTCTACGGGCAACGGCAAACAGAAAGGTGACATGCTCTCTGCCGCCAAGTTGCTCCGCAAGCATGGATATGATATCTATGCCACCGAGGGCACAAGCCGTCATCTTGACGAGAACGGTATAGAAAATACCCGCGTCTACTGGCCCGATGAGACAGGGACTCCCCAGGCGGTGGAAATGCTCGATAATCATGAGATAGATCTCGTCATCAATGTGCCCCGCAATCATTCCGACAAGGAAGTGACAAACGGATATCGTATCCGCCGCACGGCGATCGACCGTAATATACCGTTGATTACAAACGCACGACTCGCTTCTGCGTTTATCAAAGCTTTCTGCACCATGACTCCCGATGATCTTGAGATCAAGTCATGGCAGGAGTTCTAAATTAATTCCGATATGGAGATTTTTATCAAAAACGGCCTGATATGGAACGGCACGGAGCTTGAGACCGGGAATGTCCTCGTTACCGACGGTGTTGTAAACGCCGTCGGTGCCGGGGTGACATGTCCGGATGATTGTCAGGTGATAGATGCCTCCGGCTGTGCGGTTCTTCCCGGTCTGGTCGATGTCCATGTCCATTTGCGTGAGCCCGGTTATTCCTATAAGGAGACGATAGCCGACGGTACACGTGCCGCGGCCCATGGCGGCTTCACCACTGTCTGTCCGATGCCCAATTTAAATCCGGCACCGGATTCTCCCGACAATCTACGGCGACAGTTGTCCATTATAGAACGGGACGCCTGCATAGAGGTCAGACCTTATGCCACTATCACGCGTCTGCGCATGGGCGACGAGCTGGTGGATTACGAGGCGCTTGCCCCGGAAGTGGCGGGATTTTCCGATGACGGCAGCGGGGTTCAGAATGATGATGTGATGCGTCGTGCCATGGAAGGCATAGCGAAAACAGGAAAAATTCTGGCAGCGCATTGCGAGGTAAATTCACTTCTGAAGGGAGGTTATATCCATGACGGAGAGTATGCCCGCGAGCATGGTCATAGAGGCATATGTTCCGAGAGCGAATGGCGTGAGGTGGAAAGAGATATAAATCTGGCGAGAGTCACCGGATGCAGATTGCATATCTGTCATGTCTCTACAGCGGAAAGCGTGGATCTTGTGCGCAAGGCCAAAGCCGAAGGACTGCCAGTCACCTGCGAGACAGGAGCGCATTATCTGGCGTTTACCGACGCGGACCTTCAGGAAGACGGACGTTTCAAGATGAATCCTCCGTTACGTAGCGTTTCCGACCGCGAGGCTTTGCTCGAAGGTATCGCCGATGGTACGATCGACTGTATCGCCTCTGACCATGCGCCGCATTCCGCCGAGGAAAAAAAACGCGGACTCGAGAAGAGCGCGATGGGTGTGACGGGAATCGAACTTTCCCTTCCGGCCGTATATACCTATGCGGTCCTTCCGGGGCATATATCCTTTGCCCGCATGATAGAGCTTATGGCGGATGCTCCCCGTCGTATATTCGGTCTTGAAGGAGGGTTGCGTCCCGGTGACCGTGCGGATATGACGGTCGTTGATTTTAATTCCAGATTTACGGTATGTCCTGATATGTTTCTGTCACGTGGCAAGTCCACTCCCTTCGAGGGGCTTGAACTGGCAGGTGTCGTGAAGGCCACGGTTGCCGCCGGAAAAATAGTATATGAAGAGAATGCTGAGAAATAGTGAAACAAAATATGTCGTGGTCGATAACCGCTGGATCGGGAAGAACACGATGATGATGATGATCGAAGGTCCTGCCGATGAGTTCACGGCGCCGGGACAGTTCATCAATATCGCCGTTCCGGGCTTTACCCTGAGACGTCCGATATCGGTGTGTGATATCGAAGGCGATATCCTGACGATAGTCTATGATGTGGTAGGACATGGAACGGAAGCCCTTTCCAAGATGACACCGGGCACAGTGCTTGATATATTGCCGGCGTTGGGCAACGGGTTCGATATGTCCCGGTGCGGCGAGCGTCCGGTACTTCTCGGAGGGGGAGTGGGATGTCCGCCTATTTACAGCCTGGCCAAGAATATGATCGCCAATGAGATATTGCCTACTGTGGTACTCGGCTTCAATTCGGATGACAGGATGATAATGATAGAACAGTTTGAGAATCTCGATATTCCGTTTTACGTAGCCACAGTCGACGGCTCATATGGGTCTAAAGGATTTGTGACGGATGTGATACGTGATGAGGCACTCAATCCCGACTATTTCTATGCCTGCGGTCCGTTGCCGATGTTGAAGGCTTTATGCACTCAGCTCGACATACCCGGTCAGGTCAGTCTCGAAGCGCGTATGGCATGCGGATTCGGAGTGTGTATGTGTTGTTCGCTTGAAACTAAAAACGGTCCGAAGCGTATCTGCAAGGATGGTNNGATGGTCCGGTATTTGATAAAGATAATCTGATATGGAAATAAAAGAAACAGCCGGTGTCGTCTCTTCCGTGGATCTGAGTGTGGATCTCGCCGGTGTCACTCTTAAAAACCCGGTGATTCCGGCCAGCGGATGTTTTGGTTACGGATATGGCATGACCGAATATTACGATGTCGATATCCTCGGATCTATATCGTTCAAGGGTACGACGCTTCATCCGAGATTCGGCAATCCTCTGCCGCGTGTGGCGGAGTGCGTATCGGGCATGATCAATTCGGTAGGTCTGCAGAATCCTGGGATAGATGCCGTGATTGAAGAAGAATTGCCAAAGATGAGGGAAGTCTTCCACGGACCGGTGATAGCGAATATCAGCGGATTCTCGGTTGACGAATATCGTGAGTGCTGCCGCCGCATCACAGAGCAGGAGCAGGTTGCCATCATAGAGCTTAATGTCAGTTGTCCGAATGTGCATGGCGGAGGTATGAGCTTCGGCACATGTCCGGCATCGGTCGAGGAGGTCGTGAAGGCGGTCAAGGAAGTGTCAGATCTGCCGCTGTTTGTCAAACTGTCTCCCAATGTCACTGATATAGTGGAGATAGCTAAGGCGGCGGAAGGAGCCGGCGCAGACGGACTTTGCCTTATCAATACACTGCTGGGCATGCGTATAGACCTTAAGACGCGCAAACCCGTGGTCGCCAATGTAATGGGAGGGTTTTCGGGTCAGGCGGTGTTCCCCGTCGCCGTACGTATGGTATATCAGGTCGCCCAGGCGTGCGCCATCCCTGTCATAGGATGCGGTGGAGTCTCGACTTCTGAAGATGTGCTCGAGATGATGATGGCCGGAGCCCGCGCCGTAGAGGTCGGCACCGCCAATCTGATCAATCCTCTGGCATGCAAGAATATAATCGACGGACTGCCCGAAGCAATGGAGCGCTACGGCATTAAATCGCTTCGTGAACTGTCAGAATCAAATAATCAAGTAATGTAATAATGAATAAAGACGTTATAATAGCATGCGATTTCGCATCGCCGGAGGCAACGTATGCGTTCCTCGATAATTTCAAGGATGAGAAGCCTTTCATCAAGATCGGTATGGAACTGTTCTATGCCGGAGGTCCGGAGATTGTAAGAGAACTCAGACGCCGGGGACACAGAATTTTTCTTGATCTGAAACTTCATGACATTCCCAATACGGTGCGCAAGGCGATGAAAGTGCTTTCTTCGCTCGATGTCGACATGGTGAATGTCCATGCCGCCGGAACGATAGAGATGATGCGTGCGGCACTCGAAGGTCTGAAAGAAGGGCGTCCGGACGGCAACCGTCCGCTGATCATTGCGGTCACACAGTTGACCAGCACTTCCGAACAGGCTCTCCATGATCAGTTGCTTATTTCAGAATCAATCAACGACACGATTATCAAATATGCGCGCAACGCCCGCGAGGCCGGCCTTGACGGTGTGGTATGTTCTCCGCTTGAGGCTGCGATTGTCAAGGATGCGTGCGGCCGGGAATTTATGACAGTCACTCCCGGCATACGTTATCCGGACGCCGCCAAAGATGACCAGAGCCGCATCACATCTCCGGCACGTGCCCGCGAGATAGGTTCGGACTTCATTGTCGTAGGGCGTCCCATCACGGCTGCTACTGATCCTGTGGCGGCCTATCGCCGTTGCTGTGCTGACTTTCTCGGCAAATAATCACAATCAAACAATACCTGAAATGGAAAAAGAAATAGCAAAAGCTCTTCTCGGCATAAAGGCGGTATTTCTCCGTCCTGACAAGCCTTTCACATGGGCAAGCGGCATAAAGAGCCCTATATATTGTGACAACCGTCTTATCCTCACTGCTCCCGAGGCCCGCGATCTCGTAGAGAAATCCATTGCGGAGAAGGTGAAGGAATATTACCCCGAGGCCGAGGTGCTTATGGGTACAAGTACTGCGGGAATCGCTCATGCCGCCATAGCCGCCCACATTATCGGAATGCCTATGGGTTATGTCCGCGGAAGTGCCAAGGATCATGGCCGCAACAACCGGATCGAGGGCCGTCTTGAGCCCGGCCAGAAAGTAGTGGTCATAGAGGATCTTATCTCGACAGGCGGCAGCTGCATTGATGTTGTCGAAGCTTTACGCGAGGCAGGTGCGGAGGTTCTCGGTGTGATCTCTATATTTACATACGGCATGAAGAAGGGTCTTGAAAGACTTGCCGCAGCCAATGTGGAAAATCATTCACTCTCCAATTTCGACACTCTGGTCGAGGTGGCTGCCGAAGAAAAATATATAGCTCCGGAAGATGTGGAACGGCTGCGCCTTTTCATGTCCAACCCCTCTGACGAGTCCTGGATGCGGAAATAAAAACAAAACACAAAATACAAAACACAATAATATGCGCCATCTGATAGACCCTACCGACCTGTCGTCGGAAGAATTGAACGAGATCATCAGTCTCGCGCTCAATATCATCGATAATCGCGAGAAGTATGCAGAGGCGTGCAAGGGTAAAAAACTCGCCACGCTTTTCTATGAACCCTCGACGCGCACGCGTCTCAGTTTCACATCGGCCATGATGGAACTCGGAGGGAATGTCATAGGTTTTTCCGATGCCATGAGTTCATCGGTAAGCAAAGGCGAGACAGTGGCCGACACTACGCGGGTGATCAATTGTTTCGCCGATATAATCGCCATGAGGCATTTTGTGGAGGGAGGCCCGTTCGTGTCAGCGCTCAATTCGCGCACCCCAGTCATTAACGCAGGTGACGGTTCGCACGCCCATCCGACCCAGACGCTCACTGATCTTCTTACCATCAAAAGGGAGATCGGCCGTTTCGATAATCTCACTATCGGATTCTGCGGTGACCTCAAGTTCGGACGTACGGTGCATTCCCTCATAAAGGCGTTGTCGAAATTCAAGGGTATCAATGTGGTGCTCATCGCTCCCGATGAATTGAAACTTCCTGGTTATATGAAGCATGAGGTCTGCGACAAGCTCGGAGTGCCTTATCGTGAAGTGCAGTCGCTCGAGGAAGTCATCGACGATCTCGATGTGCTCTATATGACCCGCGTACAGAAGGAACGCTTCTTCAACGAAGACGACTACCTGCGCCTGCGCGACACCTACATTCTCGACGAAGAGAAGCTGCAGCTCGCCAAGCCGTCCATGGCCGTGCTTCACCCGCTGCCGCGCGTCAACGAAATC
>DAAV01000062.1:234-5466 GCA_001701295.1 Bacteroidales bacterium H10 | reverse complement strand
ATACAACAGGGATGCCACCATACCCAGAAATACTATGAAATGTTTTTTGTTCATAATTTTATGCCTGTGATTTATAAAAATTTAGCCTATAAGGCAAAAGATTTGCCGCTTCGTTTGGTAAAAATAAGAAAAATAGTTAAATTTACGAAATAGAAAAACAAATCATGTCTATTATATATTTTTAATATATTAAGTANNAACAATATTTAGCACTATGAAAGAATCATTTTTGTTTCTGGCTGAAGGATTTGAAGAAATCGAGGCCTTGACAGCAGTAGATGTGCTTCGCCGGGCAGGTATGCCGGTAAAAACTGTTTCCATCACTTCATCTCCGCTTGTTACGGGTGCTCATGGCATAACTGTCAAGGCTGATGTTCTCTACGATGCCACTCATTTTACAGATCCGGCATGGCTTATTTTACCGGGCGGACTTCCCGGTGCAGATAATCTGCATGATTATGCTCCGTTGCTTGGTCTTCTCAGACGTCAGGCCGAGTCCGGTAAAGGCAGGATAGCTGCCATATGTGCCGCACCTGCGGTAGTGCTTGGCGTCGAAGGTCTGCTGGAAGGCCGTTGTGCCACTTGCTATCCCGGATTTGAAGGTAAACTCAAAGGTGCCGATTATGTGGATCGTCCGGTGGTGTATGACGATAAATTCGTATTGGGCAACGGACCGGCGTCGGCCTTGAAATGGGCGCTTACCATAGTTGAAAAGGAACTGGGCGAAGAGAAAATGTTCAATGTCGCCAACCAGATGCTTCTTTATCCCAACAGTAACGCGAATCCCGACAATCTGTTCGGATAATTATATATTTTATTTTGGACAAGTATTATACCATAGAGAAAACCGGCTCATCCAGATACACAGAAAAGATGAGCCGGTTTCTGTCGTTCGCGCTGCATGTGGAAAGTGCTGAGGAGGCACGCATCTTCATAAAAAATTATCAGAACGAATATCATGATTCAAGGCATGTATGTTGGGCATATATGCTTGGTCCGGACAGACTTGAATGGCAGTTGAATGACAATGGCGAACCGTCGGGCACTGCGGGTAAGCCCATATTCGGGCAGATCAACAGCCTGGAACTGACCGATGTCCTCGTTGTGGTAGTAAGATATTTCGGTGGCATCAAACTCGGAACATCAGGTCTTATAGCGGCTTATCGCGAAGCTGCGCGGCTGGCACTCGAAGACGCCGGCAGGAAAGAATGCAGGCGGATGAGAAGGCTTGGTGTGGAGTTTTCATATGAGACTGCCGATGGCGTGATGCGTATCATAAAGAATCCGGAGGTGAGAATATTGGATAAATCCTTCGACAATATGTGTCATGCTTTCATCGAATTTCCTCTGGACATGGAAGATGAGCTTGTCGGACGTCTTTCGAAGATTGAAGGCATTATGTTGATCTATTCCGTGACATAACAATCTAAAAAACACTTAAAATCAATAAATATCTGTCTGAAATTGTGATTAATTCAAAAAAAATTACGATATTTGCATTGCAAAATGCGCGGGAAGGTGACAAATCACGTTGTGCGCATGTTGTAAATGGTTGAATCAAAATTATTTAAATCAGCCTTTGCGGTCTTTGGCCGCTTAAGGATAGGATTACTTGGGCAATAACCTGACAAATCTTTAAAAAGATCTATAAAAATGACAAAGGCAGATATCGTAACTGAAATTTCACGTAGCACCGGTCTTGAGAAGGCAGCTGTGCTCACTACTGTTGAAAAATTCATGGAAGGAGTCAAGGACTCTATGGCAAACGGTAACAATGTGTATCTCCGTGGTTTCGGCAGTTTTGTGGTTAAGACCCGTAAAGAAAAAACAGCAAGAAACATCTCTCGTAACACTACGATCAAGATTCCGGAGCACAAGGTTCCCACATTCAAGCCCTCAAAGGTTTTCCTCGAGGAAGTTAAGAAATAATAGTCTTTTATATGTCCGTTTTTGCGGATAGCCTATCAGACTCAACCGTTTAATCAATAAAAATAATTAATTATGCCTAGCGGAAAGAAGAGAAAAGGCCATAAGATGGCTACTCACAAACGCAAGAAAAGACTGAGAAAGAACCGTCATAAGAAGAAATAATCTTATTTTTTTCATTTGCGTGAAACAAGGCATGGGTCATGGTTCGTCAAGTCTAAACTTACACACCCATTGCCTATAAAAGAACAAACCGAACCATTGCCCCCGGCATGGGTACGTTTGTTCTTTTTAGTTTAAGCGTTTAACGGAATCATTGTCTGATTCCATCAGAATGTAGAAACTGTTTATGAAAAGCGAATTAGTAGTAGACGTCAGTCAGGAGGACATTTCCATTGCCCTTCTGGAGGACTCCCGTCTGGTCTCTCTCCAAAAAGAAAGCCGTAATATAGCCTATGCTGTCGGCGATCTTTATCTGGCGAAAGTGAAGAAGATCATGCCGGGTCTAAATGCCGCATTTGTTGATGTCGGCTATGAAAAAGACGCTTTTCTTCATTACCTCGATCTGGGTCCCCAGTTCAGTTCTTATGCAGCTTTTCTTGATGAAGCGTTTAAGGACAGGAAGAAGGTTCCCTCAGTATCCCGTCAGAAATTACAGCCTGACATTCCCAAGCAGGGAACTGTACAGACTGTACTCCAGCCTGGACAGCAGCTTCTTGTGCAGATTGCCAAGGAGCCCATATCGTCCAAAGGTCCGAGACTCACAACAGAGATCTCGTTCACAGGACGCTATATGGTGTTGATGCCATTCGGAGACAAGATCTCCGTGTCGCAGAAGATTAAGTCGACAGAGGAGAAAATCCGTCTCCGTCAGCTGATAGGAAGTATAAAGCCTAAAGGCTTCAGTGTGATCGTCCGTACATCGGCAGAGAACAAACGTGTCGCAGAACTTAACAACGAGCTTCGTACTCTTTTGAAGAACTGGGAGGAGGCTATAGCCAAGATGCAGAGAAGCAAGGCGCCGGCTCTCATTTATGAAGAGGATTCGAGGGCTGTCAGTGTGATACGCGACATGTTCAGCCCTAATTTCGAGAACATTTATGTGAATCATGCTGAGACGTTCACTCAGATTCAGAATTATGTGTCTCTTATATCTCCCGACAATAAGGAGATTGTCAAGCTTTATTCCAAAGACACTCCGATCTTCGACAACTTCAACATCACGCGTCAGATAAAAAGCAGTTTTGGTAAAACTGTGTCATTCCGTTCCGGTGCCTATCTGATCATAGAGAGTACGGAAGCTCTGCATGTCATAGATGTCAATTCCGGCAACCGAAGCAAGGCTTGTCCCGATCAGGAGTCGAATGCACTTGATGTCAATCTTAAAGCCGCCGATGAAATTGCCCGTCAGTTGCGCCTTCGCGACATGGGAGGTATTATCGTCGTCGATTTTATCGATATGAGCAAGCCCGAACATCGTCAGCAGCTCTACGATCATATGCGGGAGGTGATGGCTAACGATCGTGCACGTCATAATATTTTACCTCTGAGCAAATTCGGCCTTATGCAGATCACACGTCAGCGTGTCCGTCCTGCTCTTGACATAACTACCAGCGAATCTTGTCCCTCATGTTTTGGCAAGGGAGAAGTCCAGGCCTCCATTTTATTTACCGATAAACTTGAAGAAAAGATTGAATATCTTGTAGAACATCTCAAAGTCAAGAAATTCAACATGTACATTCACCCGTATGTAGAGGCTTATGTCAAAAAGGGCGTTTTTTCTCTTTATGGCAAATGGAAGCGCAAATACGGCAGAGGATTCAAGGTAATAGCCGATGAGTCGCTGGCCTATCTACAGTATAAGGTGTTGGATACCGAAGGAAAAGAAATTGATGTCAAGGAAGAAAGCGACATCAATTCAAGTCAGAGCAAAAACAGACTGCGTGCCAAAAATCGAGATAACGAAGAAAACTGAAAATGACACAGCCTTTGCGGGCTGAACAAAAATATCCGGACAAATCTTTTCAGGATCTGTCCGGATTTCTTTTTTATCTATCTTATTCAGATATTTAAGCGAAGGCAAGGAGATCCGCTACTATAAAGGTACTGCCCCCGATATAGACTATGTCATTTATTGTGGCTGCATTTTTAGCTGCTTCATATGCGCTCGATACATCCGGATATCCTTCGGCATCAAGTCCGAGAGTGCGGCATCTGACGAGAAGTTCCTGCCATTTGAGCGCTCTCGGAATCTGTGCCTGAGTCACATAATATTTGGCATCCTTGGGAAACATCGGCAGTATGTGATCCACGTCTTTATCTGCGACAAATCCTATGACAAGCCTTAGATTTGCGCCATCCCTTTCTGACATAAGATCGCGGAGCTGCTTTATGTTATATTTGAGTCCGGCCTCATTGTGTCCTGTGTCACAGATAGTCAGAGGTTCATGCGACAATATTGTCCAACGGCCTCTGAACCCGGTCAGAGACTCCACATCCCGAAATCCCTGGCGTATCGCATCATCGTCTATTCTTACACCGAGTCTGCGTAATTCGTCGATTGCCACACGGGCGGTATTGACATTTTTCTGCTGATAGTCGCCATGAAGTCCGCATTCAAGAGTGTTGTTGGATGTATCGTCAGTCTCACGGTATGCCTCGCGTATTGGAGCTGCGACCTCGGTCGCCCTTTTGCGGAAAACCTGTTCTGTTTCTTCTGTGGCCTCTCCGATTATTACCGGAATGCCCTGTTTTATGATACCGGCTTTCTCATAGGCGATTTTATCGAGCGTGTCTCCGAGGAATTGTGTATGATCTTTTGATATGTTGGTTATTACAGAAAGTACAGGGGTAATTATATTAGTCGAGTCCAGACGGCCTCCCATGCCGACTTCGATGACGGCGTAATCGACTTTCATCTCTGCAAACCAATCGAATGCCATCATCATTGTTAGTTCGAAAAAGGAAGGTTTGTCTCCGTTATAGCTACATTTTCTCCATTTGTCGACAAATTCGATAACTTTCTCTTCTGATATCATTTCACCGTTCACACGCATCCGTTCGCGGAAATCGACAAGATGTGGGGAAGTGTAGAGCCCGGTCTTGTAGCCTTGACTCTGCAGTGTGGCCGCAATCAGATTTGATACGCTCCCTTTGCCGTTGGTGCCGCCTACATGTATGGCTTTCCATTGGCGGTGAGGATCACCGAAATGATGAGACAGGACCTCGCTGCGTTCAAGCCCCGGTTTATAGGCAGCCGCGCCGACGCGTGAAAACATCGGTAATTGCGCGAAGAGCCATTCGATG
>DAAV01000062.1:0-222 GCA_001701295.1 Bacteroidales bacterium H10 | reverse complement strand
CGGTTATGCCGGCCAGAATAATCACCAGAATGGGGTGTATTTTTATGGTTTTGTTTTTAAGTTTTATCGGAAAATATACCAGACAGAAAGCCACGATGCATATTATGATGCTCGCGGTCAGCTGCCAGTCTATGTTGTTTGGGTTGAAATTGGCTGCATTCATCAGCATGATCGCAGCAGATGCTATAAGTCCGACCACTACAGGGCGCAGACCGGAAAATA
>DAAV01000020.1:4402-4633 GCA_001701295.1 Bacteroidales bacterium H10 | reverse complement strand
TCAACTGTGAGGTCAAAGCTTATATGTCAGCGTCAAATGAAAACCCAGTTGTTTGCTGCGGACAATCGGACTGCTTATAATGGTATTGTCCATGCATATTGACATATCGGTATATTCCGTCCTTCTCGAATATAAATCAATGCCGCCGGTCAGAAAAAGACGCTTCCACAAACGATAATTTACAGATACTTCAAGATGATTGAACGATGAATGAGAGGCGTCACCCTGAAC
>DAAV01000020.1:4046-4339 GCA_001701295.1 Bacteroidales bacterium H10 | reverse complement strand
TTGACAGATATTCTGTCATTCGATAATGTCCAGTTCAAGCCGGCCTTGACCGAAAATCCGGATCCCCAGTTGTAATTGCGGTGATAATCTCGGTAGAAGTCTGTCAGCACTCCGGCAAGAATGACACCATTGAGATGTATATACCCGTCAAATGACATTAGCTTTGTTGGTACATACCTGAACATGGCACCGCCTCCAATAGAAGCCGGGGATCCCATTTTATAGGGTACAGAACATGGGAAATAGGCGGCATTCCTTTCCGGTCGTATCGTGTCAGAGTCAAAAAAATCAAC
>DAAV01000020.1:2456-4035 GCA_001701295.1 Bacteroidales bacterium H10 | reverse complement strand
ATTTCTTTAGAAAGAAGACGGCCGATGATCTCAACTCTGCTTAGTAGCGGCTGCGATTTTATGCCTTGCAGTTCCATCAGGAAAGAGAAGTAATCGTATGGTGCTTTTGTATATTCCGCAAATCTGTCGCCGTACTCAATATTGATTTCGGCGACTGCTCCAGCCCGGCTACCTTCGTCGTTTTCAATAAGTGACAGGTATCTGCCACCCAATGACAACTCAACACTGATTGGCGGTATTCCGAATCGGCGTCCGGATGTGGCACGTTTCTTCCATGCCGCNNGTTGATTCCCTTCATGGGATCAACAAGGAACGCCGCCAGCTCGCGGCCAAAACGCTCGCCTCCGCTACTGCGGTCATCAAGGATAAGATCGGATGTGCGATAAAGCACTTCTCCAAGTGCAGCACCGCCTATTGGAGTGGCTATAATGTCATTGGTCGAGGGATATTCCTTTTCCATGAACATCTCCCACATGGCGCTGCCTCCTATCGCAAACAATTCGGATTGCCAGAAATTGAACCCGTTACTTCGCCCGGCATTGAAAAAAATAGAGCCATTGTAAGGATGGTCAAACATATTGGTGTGAAGATGGTCATCATCCCACTCAAAACCATGCTTGAAATTCTCCTTGATGGTATTCCATGAAATATAGGCATAATGACCTTTAAGGACATATCTGTCGAAAGCCCAAAGACCGATGTTGAACCCCACAGTCTCGGCTCCCGCTCGCCAAAATGCTTTATGCTCGTGGAGACTAACATCAGCACTGTCAGGAAGGACTGGAGTTGCAACTATGTGTCGATATGGCTCATTTATTTGTTCATATTCCATACCGTAGTCCTGTGGAACGACATTGCAGTTGGTGAGCCTACAACTGTCTGAGACTTTAGACATTTGCGGATAAGCCGCAAACGCAGATAAAGCCAACAGAAANNATCTTAGAGTTTAACATATAGAGGAATCATTATTTTATAGTATTGTCATACTCACTACATTGGTATAACTTACAAAGTTAGAAAGAGCAAATTGATTTGGTCTTAACAAATGTATAGAGTATGAAGAATCGTCTATGAAGGAGCTGCGTATCTGACTGTTATGCTGCAAATTGATTTCGTTATTGCCGATAAAAGATTTTGAAAAGATAAGCCATAATCACTCTAATGTCGAGATTTTTAGCTAACTTTGCAATTCCTTATGGCACAGTTCAACTCATATATCGACTTTTTGGATCTCACGGCAGCCACTGATTTTTGTCGCGAGAAGGGAACGCTGTGCCATTATAAGAAGGAAGAGCGTTTTGTCCAGCAAGGCACAGTAGCCCGTTATGCTGCCCTTGTGGTATCGGGCTATTTCAAAGTAGTCACACTTAATGATTCGGGAGATGAGTCAGTGGTAAATTTTGCCTTTCCGGGTCAGTTCATTACCGATTTTCATTCATCATTCCACGGAGAACCCTCCCAGATGTCAATCATTGCAGGCACTGATTGCGAGATACTACGAGTGTCATTAAAGACATTCAAGGAATTTCTTTCCCCTTCTTTGCTCGATGAATACAAATCGCTGTTTAATATGGTACTC
>DAAV01000020.1:2242-2450 GCA_001701295.1 Bacteroidales bacterium H10 | reverse complement strand
AGTTATGTTGAATTGTGTGAACAATACCCCCAAACTGTCAAGACTGTCACATTGAAAGACCTGTCTTCTTTTCTATTGATTACACCTAATCATCTAAGCCGCATCAGACGGGAACTGGCCAAAAATCCAGATACGAATATAGAAAAATAAGGCGGTCTATACATTTGTTAAGACCGATCTTCTTATTTATGCCGAACTTTGCTAACTA
>DAAV01000020.1:734-2185 GCA_001701295.1 Bacteroidales bacterium H10 | reverse complement strand
CTAATCGGTACTGTCGTTGATATTGAGAGTAATGAACCTTTGGTCGGAGCATCCGTCATTATTAAAGGGTCAGATGGGAAAATAAAGAAATACGTTACCTCCAAAAACGATGGAGGATTTTCCATGTCTCTACCGTCAGTGGCTAACTGTAGGCTGGAGACGTCGATGATGGGGTTCGCCAAGAAAACTATACCACGAAACAGCGTGAGTTTCCCGTTGACCGTCCATATGGAACCGGGAACCACCTTACTCAAAGAGGTAACGGTCAAAGCTGACCGCATACGGGAACACGGTGACACCATTACTTATAATGTCGGCAGCTTCTCCCAGCAGCAGGATCGATCAATCGGTGATGTATTGCGGCGTATGCCCGGAATAGATGTCGCCAACAATGGCAGAATACAGTATCAGGGCGAGGACATCAACAAGTTCTACATCGAAGGCTCAGATCTTCTCGGAGGCAAATATGGCATAGCCACCAACGGCATAAGCCATGAGGATGTGGGCGCGGTCGAGGTCATGGAGAACCATCAGCCGATGCAGGTGCTATCTGGCATATCCTTTTCCGACAAGGCCGCTATCAACCTCAAACTGAAAAACAAGGCGAAAGCAACTTGGACTTTCCATGGAGATGCCGGAGGAGGTTGGTCGTGGCAGCCCGAAGGTGCAATATGGGACGGTGAACTGTTCGCTATGGCAGTGATGCCCGGATTCCAGAACATAACCACCCTGCGCACCAACAATACCGGCGAGAACCTTGCATCGTCAAGCACGGATTTCTTCGCCGACCGTCGGCAGACAGGACTCAGCCAATACATCGGAATCGGACTACCCGGAGTGTCGTCACTAAGTGATAAACGGACACTGTTCAACCGCTTCTTCCTGGTATCTACCAACAGTCTTTGGAAGTTGAAAAACGGCGAGTTTAAGGCCAATATCGACTATTCATTCAATCGCGTGACAGCCGACGCTTCTAACATCACCACTTATTTTCTTGACGATGGCAACCGCATAATCACCGAAAACCGGAGCGGCACGGAACACAGCCACTCCCTGAACGGCAAGTTCATCTATGAGCTTAACCAAAAGACGGCGTTTATCAACAACACGCTCCAGACAGACATAGACTGGAATGATGTAAGCCTCACTACAACCGGGTCTCTACCCAACGGCCAGTCTGCAAAGCTGCCGTATTACTATGTCAGCAACAAGTTCAAGATGATACAGCGCTTCAAGGGAAAACATTTGGTGACATTTCAGAGCGTGAATGAATGGGAATCCCTGCCACAGACGCTGAATCTCGACATGAACAGTCAGCAGTTTCGTCAGCATATCTCCGACCATGCCTTCTATACGCATGAGAGCGCGGCATACGCCTTCAACATAAAGGGGTTGACACTGAGCCTTGAAGGTGGAATAAAAGGTTATATCCGTTCTATGGACTCGCAACT
>DAAV01000020.1:0-716 GCA_001701295.1 Bacteroidales bacterium H10 | reverse complement strand
AGTCAGTACCAACTATCTCACCGTATATGCCACTCCTAAGTTTGAATACTGGGTGCGCCGGGTGAATCTGTCGCTCAACTTGCACGTAAGTTATGCACATTATTCTTTTGACAAGGCAATTGCAAACCATGACGAGGTTTATTTCTCTCCGTCGCTAAGTTTCAATTGGAAACCGAACAACCGCTTTTCAGGCAAATTGCGCGGCGATCTCGGACACTCGCCGATGAATCTCAACCTTATCCATCCCGGCCTCATAATGACGAACTACCGCACTCTGAAAAGCGGTGTGGATGATTTCTACAACTCATCGTCACAGAACGTCTCCGCAAGTGTCAACTACAAACACACCCGCCACGGCCTGTTTGCCAACGGCATGGTGATGCACTCGTGGTCTCACGTTCCATACACTATGGCGCAGCAGCTTTATGGCGACTATGTCGTTTACAGCTACGCCGACGCCAAGAACGACGGCAAAATGTTTATGGCGATGGGCAATNNGCAAGACTCTCGACTTCATGCGCGGAAGCTGTAATGTCAACGGTTCGTTCAGCCGCAACGAGTCGCATCTGCTCTCGCAGCAGCAATCGGTGAATTCGGTCAGCACCGGCTGGAGTGTGGGCGGCAAAATCAATGGAAATCCTTGCCGCTGGTTCAGCTTCGACTACCGTATAGACTATACCGACAGCCGTCTGACGATGAATGGTCTGAGCGAATCG
>DAAV01000136.1:1658-8197 GCA_001701295.1 Bacteroidales bacterium H10 | reverse complement strand
TACCAGAGTGGCCAAATGGGGCAGACTGTAAATCTGCTGGCTTACGCCTTCGGTGGTTCGAATCCATCACCACCCACTTCAGGACAATAACAACAACACCAAGGAGCGTTCCACATCCGGTTCGCTCTTTTTTGCTAATATAGCTCCCAGCAGCATTGGAACAGCGCCTCTATAGGAGCAGCGTCTCTCCGAGACGGTGAAAATCCGCAACACTTCGGAGCAGCGTCTCTCTGAGACGGTGAAAAAACTTCGGGACGGTGAAGCAGACAGTGAAAAACCTCGATCTATATCTCAGGAGTAGAGTACAGGCCGTTTATAAATATCCTGAATAGGGGATCTGTCAGCGAATAACCGGCCTCCGACTTTGAAATGAATCCTGACTTGACCAATTTTTGGAGCGCGCTCTGCACAGAACTCGATGACGGCAGAGCGTGACTTTTTATAAAATCTCCGCTAAGAGGATTTTTTACAATTCGTTCCTTTGCTATTGCATACAGTGTCGTCTTCTGGCTCGTACTTACATTAGAGAGTATTTCCCGATAAATCACTTCATTGGCTGCAAGCATCGCGCGAACGGAGCGGACGACTGTTTCCTGTCCGCATATCGCACCATCCGGAGTGTCTGCAAATGCACCGTTCATGGTACGTTGCAAGTAGAATGTGTTACCGTCAAACAGACGAAAGATCATGCGGACCGCATCTTCTTTAAGTTCTCTGTTCCGTTCTGCGAATAAGTCCGCTGCAAAAGTAACATAGAGATCTTCACTTATCGGGCCGAGGTGCATTATTTCTGAACTGTTGTAAAACGGGCGTTTTGATGATACAAACATTTCCTGAAGTATCGACTGCTCACTGCCTGCAAATATGAACGAAGTGTTGGACATTCGTTGCATATGACTGCGTAAGAGCGCTTCGGTATTTTTTTCAGGATATTTTGTGACCTGCTGAAATTCATCTATCACTATGATGACGGATCTTTCACTCTGTTCTATGTAATTGAAAATTTCTTCAAGTGTATATTCGGGATGCTTGATGTCGCCAAGTTGAATGTCGAATGTCGGTGTGCCGCTGATCGGATCAAAACCGAATGTCCCATTCAGTGATTTCAATGCGGCAAGAAATCCTCTTACCTTTGTGATGTTTTTTGATACAAGAGTATTGAATATTGATTTGCCGAGCAGGTATGTAAATTCTTTCAAAGAGTTTGTCTGCAGAATATCGAAGAAAAAAGTCAGATATTCATCTTTTATTTCTTTTGAATCGTGTATGGAAACATATATAAGAGATGTTTTTCCCATACGGCGCGGAGAAATAAGCACAACATTGCGTCCGTTGGTAACGGCAGATGTCAGGGCATGTTGCTCCGATATCCGGTCACAGAAATATGGCCTGCTGATTCGGTGCCCAAGTATGAATGGATTGCGGAGGATATTCATATGTTTTAATTTGATCACTTACTTACAAAGATATGAAATAATTCTCTATTATGCGAATCGCATAATGCGATTCGCATAATGCGATTGTTGCCTGATAAATTGTGTCATTCCAGGAAAGAGGCGGCAAAGTCAGGCTCTTTTCTTGTAGGACAATGCGGCTGCGAGGCAGACTGCAAACGCTATGCCGGCGAGAGATATGAATTGTACCCACAGATCGGAAACTGTCGTGCCTTTCAGGTAGATGGCTCTTATGATCTCGTTGAAATAGCGGGGAGGCAGCGCATATGTGATTATGCGCGCCCATTGCGGCATGGAACTGATCGGAGTGAAGAGTCCCCCCATAAGCTGGAAGATGACTATTATCGCGAACATCACAAAAATAGCCTGCAACATAGTCGATGACTGATTCGCTATGGCGACTCCAATGCCCGACATTATGAGACTGAAAAGAATCGCGGCGAGATATATTGCCCATATGCTTCCTTCAGGATATAGCCCATATACAAGCCATCCGATCAACATGCCGACTGTTATCACAAGAATACCTGTGATCCAGAACGGAATAAGTTTTGACAGGACGAAAGTGAACCGTCCCACGGGAGTGACGTTCATTGCCTCGATAGTTCCTGTCTCTTTTTCACTGACAAGATTGAGTGCCGGAAGAAAACCGCAGATTATTATCAGAAGGATAATCAGCAATGCCGGTATCATGTAGTTTCTGAAATTCAGAGTGGGATTATAGCGGTCGCTTACCGTTATGGACGGCATCTCTTTTGAACAGCCGGTTTCTGATTGCCATTGCCGCAAGGTGGTCATAATGGAGGCTACCGTGTATTGAGCCCCCAGCATTGCTTTGGTGGCATTGACTCCGTTTGCCTCCACAGAGATTTTCGCCATGTCGAGTGACCAATCTGGCGGAATGGCAAGAATCACATCGGCGTCACCTTTTTCTATGCACTGCAGAGCTTCGGCATGATTGCCGCAGACATCTGAAATCGACAGTTCTTCTGTCACGTCGATGTCGGCGATGATCCTGCGCGACAATTGGCTGTGGTCATTGTCGACAACGGCCACCCTGACATTCCTTACATCCATGGTAGCCACGAGAGGCATCAGAAGCATCACCATGACGGGCATGACGAGAATCATTTTCGGTATTATGGGATTGCGGCGCATCAGTTTTATTTCTTTGCGAAGCAGCGCACCCAATATTCTTAGATCGGCTCTGAGTTTCATAGGGTGTCAGTTTTTTGAGTTGAATTTTTTGACCGACAGAGCAAGAAGGAGGGCCGTCATGCCGAGAAGTATCACGAATTCATTTATGATGTAACGGAACTCAAGCTGTTGAATCATAAGTTTACGCATGGCGGCCGTGTACCATCTTGCCGGAATGACACATGATATCCATTGGAATATATCGGGCATGTTGTCGATGGGAAATATCATTCCTGACAACATTATCACGGGAAGCATGAAAAGTACGGCCGAGACGATAAGTGCCGACACCTGGTTGTCGACAAGGGTCGACACCAGCAGTCCTATCGATAGAGACAGCACCACATACAGCATCGATATCAAGATTACGTAGACTATGGTATGTGACACAGGCAGCCCGAGCACCGTGTATGCTATAATGAGCATTACGGCAAGTATAACACATGAGAGCATGAAATAGGGGATAAGTTTGCCGAAAATAATCGTACGTGGTTTTGCCGGTGATACGAGCAGCAGATCCATAGTCCCGTTCTCCTTCTCGCTGACGATCGAGACCGATGTCATGATGGCGCATATCAGTATGAAAATCATTCCCATTATTCCGGGTACGAAATTATACGCGCTCTTTAACTGCGGATTATATAAAGTCTCGGTCAGAACCATACTGTCGCCGGCGTCTCCGGCCACATTGCTTATATAGGAGGATGCCGCCTGTCCGATCACCGGGTTCGAGGCATCCACCACGATGTGCGATATGAGTCTCCCTTCCTTCTGGCGCAGAAATAATGCGGCGTCTGTATCTCCGCGACGCATCATGTCGGCGACATCGGTCTCGGCTACAGTGCCTTCGAATGTAAAATATTCGTTGGTCCGGAGTTTCTCGACGATATCTCTTGTCTGCGGCGTATATCTGTCAATCACGGCCACGACCCTGACATTGTTGATCTCCGTCGAGATAGCGAAACCGAACAGGAGCAGCAGCACCAACGGCATTATGAGGGTTATTATCATGGTGCGCCTGTCGCGGATTATGTGAAGCGCCTCTTTCCTGATAAGCGATTGAAATATTGTCATGGCTATTCTCTTCTGCTTGCGTTTTTCGCCACTGTCCTGAATACTTCATCCATTGTGGCTGCATGATACTGCTGTTTGAGCGCTTCCGGGGTATCGAGCGCGGCGATGCGGCCGTCGACCATTATGGAGACCCGGTTGCAATACTCGGCTTCGTCAAGGTAATGCGTGGTGACGAATACTGTCATCCCTTCTGAAGATACCTGATAGATCAGTTCCCAGAATCTGCGCCGCGTCACAGGATCCACGCCGCCTGTCGGCTCGTCGAGAAATACGATGTCGGGATTGTGTATTGTGGATGAGGCGAATGCGAGTTTCTGTTTCCATCCCGCAGGAATGTCCCTGACAAGTGTGTCTCTCATGTTTTCCATGTCGAGACGGTGGAATATCTTTCCCGCCTCTGTCTCGATACGGCTGTCCGTCATCCCGTAGATGGTCGCGAAAAGACGAAGATTCTCCATGACTGTCAGCCCTTCATAAAGCGAGAATTTCTGACTCATATATCCTATGCGCCGTTTTATCGTCTCGGCCTGCGTATATATGTCGCAGCCGGCTACGGTGCCTGTGCCTTCTGTCGGAAGACTCAGCCCGCACAGCATGCGCATAGCCGTGGTCTTGCCGGCACCGTTGGCACCGAGAAAACCGAAAATCTCACCTTTGTGCACATCAAAGGATATGTGGTCGACAGCCGTGAAAGATCCGAACTTCTTTGTCAGTCCCTTTACGGATATGGCGTATTCGTTATCGTTTGTCATTGCCGGTCAGTTTTATGAAGAGATCCTCTATATTCCCTCTGGCTGGATAGATTCTTGCATCGCATATGCCCTCTTTTTTCAGACGGTTCTCTATATCTCTCATATTGAAATTTACGGAACCGACTACGTGTAGAGTCGCCCCGAAAGTATAGCAGTCGGTCACCTCGGGCATTTTGCTGAGAGCCGACAGCAGCCTGAACATATCGGTCGACACCGCGTTGTAAAGATTTTCACCCAGGGCGGCCACCAGAGAGTCCGGTTTGCCGGTTGAGAGTATCCTTCCCTTGTTTATGATCGCGATGCGGTCGCAGCGGTCGGCCTCGTCCATGTAGGAAGTCGACACCATGATCGTGATTCCTTTCTCGCGCAACCCTCCGAGCATATCCCAGAATTCACTTCTCGACACTGCGTCGACACCCGTAGTCGGCTCGTCGAGAAGGAGTATGTCGGGCCTGTGCACAAGAGCGCAGCTCAGG
Source organism: Bacteroidales bacterium H10 (assembly GCA_001701295.1). Taxonomy (GTDB): domain Bacteria; phylum Bacteroidota; class Bacteroidia; order Bacteroidales; family Muribaculaceae; genus Lepagella. Next base: position 3,244 of record DAAV01000136.1, on the reverse strand, counting down.
GCGAGTTTCTGCTTCATGCCCCCTGAAAGTTTTCCGGCCATACGGTCAGGAAATTTTTCGAGTTGGCCGAAAACAGGCGCTATCAGGTCATAGTTGTCTTCAATCCTGACTCCGAACAGTGATGCGAAAAAGTTGAGATTCTCCATCACAGTCATGTCCGAATATAATGAGAATCGTTCGGGCATGTATCCGATTCTTTTTCTTAGTTCCCGGAAACCTTTTACCACGTCAAGACCCAGCACCGATGCCGAACCGGTGTCAGGCGACATGAGTGTGGCCAGTATCCGGTATAAGGTGCTCTTCCCGGCGCCGTCGGGACCTATCAGACCGAACATCTCGCCTTGCCCGACGCGCAGGCTTATATGGTCAAGAGCTGTCAGGACACCATATCGTTTTGAGATATCCTCTATCTCTATTGCCGGNNGCCGCAACAGCTGTCATAAGCGCACCTCTCCGTATTGGCCAAGTTTCAGGCGTCCGTCGTTCTTGACCGATATTTTAACGGCGTATACCAGGTTTGCCCGTGAGTCTCGGGTCTGAATCGATTTCGGTGTAAACTCGCTTTCCTGTGCTATCCAGGATATGGTGCCGGGATAATCAAACTGCTCGTCGCCTCCGAAGTCGGCGATGACGGTCACTTTCTGTCCTATCTTAAGTNNAGGTCGGGAAGCTGGTCGGCCGTGAAATAGGCGCGCAGATATATGTTGTCGAGATCCGCGGCTTTATACAGCGGCTTGCCGGGTGTGGCGAATTCTCCAGGCTCGGCATATTTTACAAGTACTGTGCCTGTGAGAGGTGATTTTATCTTGCTCTTTTCTATCTGTTCGGCGATCTGTTCGCTCTGGTATTGCAGTGCGGCGGTATTGTCGGAGATTGAAGAACGGCTTTTCCCGAGAGTCGAGAGCTGTGCCTCGAGCTGAGCCTGCAATGTGCGTGACATGGCGACAGCATCGTCATATTGCTTTTGTGTAGTGGCTCCGTCGGCGAGAAGTTGTCTCTGGCGTTCGCATTCATGTAGCTGATGCTCTATCTGCGACCGGAGCGATGCCGCCTGTGCCGTTATGTCGGGAGATGTGGCCGCCGCGGCTCCCTGCTGGCTCATGATCTGTCTTTGCTGCAGCGCGAGCATCGTGGTGTCGATCAGTGCCACTTGCTGGCCCTCTTTCACGCTGTCGCCTTCCGATATGTCAAGACTTAGGATCTTTCCGGTTGTCTCTGAAGACACGGTCACGGTGGTAGCTTCAAATATTCCGGTGGCGTCATAGTCCGGAGTCGTGTGGCATGCGGTCAACGTCAGGGCGCAGAGCGCGAGGGGAAATAGATGTCTCATCGGTTTATGATGTTTTTGAGTTATTAAATGCTTTGAATCAGTTGTATCTCATGATAAGCGGCGGTGAGCCTCGCCTGGTTCTCGTCTGTGATCTTGACGAGTAGAGCCGTGGCGTCGATCACGCCGTTGCGCAGCCTGGACTCGGCGGCCTTCCTTACATTGCTCCTTAGGTCCACTATTCTCGCGTCATCGCTCATTATCGCCCGTAGACCGTCGATTGTCTCGGTCTGTGAGCTTGTCTGCAGCCGGGTGTTTA
>DAAV01000136.1:0-1653 GCA_001701295.1 Bacteroidales bacterium H10 | reverse complement strand
CTATGGCGAGCTTTCGCAGCGAATTCTTTTTTGTATAGAAGGAATCGAGATTCCACGACAGTTTCACACCGGCCAGCACGTTGAATGAAAAGTCACGGCTTATCATGCTTTCGAAATAATTGAGACCCGGATAACCGTAATATGCCTGCGCGAACAGTCCGATGCGGGGCATTACCGAACTTTTGACAGCCGTCTCGCGGGCGCGGTTAAGGCTCCGCTGTGATTCAAACAGATTTAATTCCGGTCGGGCCGCTCCGAGATCGGCAGGCATCTCTGCCTCCGGTTTCTCAAGATTAATGTTGTCAAGGTTTTCCCCGATGTAGATGGCCAATAAATCGCGATATGCCTTTTCCGTACTTTTAGCTTGGGTAAGAGTCTGTGACATTGAAAGTCGCTGCGCTTCTATCATGTCAATATCAGCCTGCATGGCCGTGCCGTTTTTGAGCATGGACTCCATGAGTGTCCGGTTGGCAGTCAATAACGAGATCGTATTCTCGGTCTGTTCGATCTGTTTGTCGATAAGCAGGATTCCGAAAAACAGATTCATCACCTTTTCGCGGACGGCATACATCTGCACGGAGAGCGAGGCCTGTGTCTGCGCTGCAGAAGCGCGTTCCACTTTCCGCTGTGCGCGGGAGGCGCCGCCGTCCCATATGGTCTGCGACACATCAGCGCCGATCTTGTATTGGATGTGTCCGAGGCCATCTGTTTCCTGTCCCAGTTTTGACAGTATTTCCTGAAGTGATGCCGGAAAGGCCGGTACCGCGTTCTGGGCGGAGACTTGTCCGTAGACACCTATACGGGGAAGCCATCCTTTGTTTATGTCCGACAGATTCAGGTCTGCGGTTTTCTCGACGAGAGCATATCTTTTTATCAGCGGGTAATTCTCTTCCGCCTTCGAGAGGCAATAGTCGAGAGTGATCCCGGCGATACACGATAACGGCGCCATCGCCATCGTAAGCAGCGTGAGGATGAGTCTGTTCATGGTCTGAGTTTTCTCATTATGGTTTCTATATTCTCTTCTTTTCGTTTTTCGGTAAAGGCAGTACGGTCTTCCATCATTCCTCCAAGCAGTGGATTTACCATAGGTGTGGCCATGAAAGGGAAGATATTTAGCGATACTATGTCGAGCATAAGCATTCCTGCATCGACTCGCCTGCATAGCTCTTTTTCTGCATATTCGTCTATCTGTCTTTGCAACGATTCCACCACTGATGATGTGTGGTGTTTCAGTTGACCCAGCACGACTGGCATTCGGCCTGGATGTGACAGGACTTCGCTTATCATGAATTTCGGCAGATCCGGATTGGATGCTATAAAGTCGAGATGATTCGCGATGGCGGTCTTTATTTTCTCGAACAACGGGATGGTCGGGTCTCCCAGCGCAGCGAGCATTATATCGCGGAGCGTTCCCGTCTTGCCCTCGATTATTTTGTCAAAGAGATTCTCTTTTGTTCTGAAATAATAGTGGAGCATGGCGTGCGTCACTCCGGCTGCTTCGGCGATGGCTGTGGTTCTCGCTCCGGCAAATCCTTTAAGCAGGAATTCTTTTTCGGCAGCAGCAAGGATCTTGTCTTCAGTGCTTTGTCGGTCGGTATCGGTTGTATTGCTCATAATTTACATGTATAAATAATGATGTTTAACACTATTGTT
>DAAV01000103.1:275-4939 GCA_001701295.1 Bacteroidales bacterium H10 | reverse complement strand
AAGCAAGTCTGAAGGAATTGCTTGAAGATTACGAAGACTATCTTAAAACCAGAGATAAGAGGCAATGGCCCAAAGGATGCGTAGAATATGAAACGATGCGCAGACTTGGCCGAGAGCACAATGACGCTGCATATTTTATGAATCTTATTGAAACCAGACCGCCGGAAACTATTGCCAACATGGCAATAATACTGATAAACCAGGCCGATTATCTGCTTTTCAAGCAGTTGGAGCGACTATCGTCAGACTTCATCAGCAACGGAGGATTCTCAGAGCGAATGTCCGCACTGCGCCGCAAAAATAGAGGCTATTAATGACTTTAGAGACTTTAGAGACTTCACTACCCTCCTAAACAATCGTGTATGAAAGAAAAAAACAAGATAATAACAAGTGTGTATAATTCACCCTGCGGCACACTCCTGCTCGGGTCTTTAGGTAACAAGCTGTGTCTATGCGACTGGCATGCAGAACGACACCGCGATCATGTAGACAAGCGACTCCAACGCATCCTCAATGCAGAGTTTTACGAGGGCAGTTCTCCCGTAATAGACATATCCGTCGCGCAACTTGACGAGTATTTTAAGGGGAATCGACAGGAATTCGATGTACCTCTATTGTTTGTCGGTACAGATTTCCAGAAGAAAGTATGGAACGCACTGCTCGAAATACCATATGGGAAAACTGTCTCATACGGAGAATTGGCACGACAGATCGGAATGCCTAAAGCTGTCCGCGCAGTCGCCAATGCCAACGGAGCCAACTCAATATCAATATTAGCACCGTGCCATCGTGTAATCGGAAGTGACCACACACTGACCGGATACGGAGGCGGACTGCCAGTAAAGGAATATCTGCTGAAGCTTGAAAAAGCCATATGATATCATATATGAAAAAAGAGGGAGAAAAGACTTTATTCTCCATTCTGTTTGCAATCAGTTTCGCCCATCTGCTGAATGATATGATGCAATCCATAATACCTTCCATCTACCCTATAATCAAGGATAAATATGGATTTTCATTCGGACAGATAGGCATGATAACACTCGTGTTTCAAATGACTTCGTCATTGCTCCAACCTCTTGTGGGACGAGTAGCGGACCGCCACCCGATGCCATACGCTCTGTCAGGCGGCATGGTGTTTACGCTTATCGGTATAATTCTTCTTTCCATCGCCAACCAGTACTCCTTTATAATAATCGCGGTCGGTGTCATCGGAATGGGTTCTTCGATATTTCATCCTGAAGCTTCACGCATAGCCCAGCTGGCCGGCGGGAGAAAGAAGGGTCTGGCGCAATCCATTTTCCAAGTAGGCGGAAACGGAGGAAGTGCCATCGGCCCGCTACTGGCCGCACTCATTATTATACCCTACGGGCAGCAATCTATAATTTGGTTTGCAATGGCAGCCTTTATAGCCGGTATCACTCTGCTCCCTGTCGGCAAATGGTACAAGGGAATGCTTCACAGACACAAAGGAAAATCCATAGTTGTCAACCCGGCAATAAGATCCTTGTCGAAAAGCCGGATAAACTGGGCAATAGCCATATTATGTCTGCTCACATTTTCCAAATATTTCTATATGGCCAGCATGACCAGCTACTTCACATTTTTTCTCATAGATAAATTCGGAGTAGACATAAAGGTCTCACAGTTATGTCTGTTCGCATTCATGGCTGCGGTGGCTGTCGGTACAATTCTCGGAGGCGGCATTGGCGACAGGTATGGCCGCAAATATGTGATATGGGGGTCAATATTAGGCGCAGCACCTTTCACTCTGGCATTACCTTATGTCAATTTCACTCTCACTATAATACTTGCCGTAATAACAGGGCTTGTCATATCATCTGCATTCTCGGCGATACTCGTATATGCCACAGAATTAAAGCCCGATAAGGTCGGCATGATGGCCGGACTGTTTTTCGGACTTAATTTCGGACTCGGCGGCATCGGCTCCGCCTTTTTCGGATGGCTTGCCGACAAGACAAGCATAGAATTCATATTCCAGATAAGTACACTCCTGCCACTATTGGGAATTGTGACCGTCTTCCTGCCAAACATAGACGGCAAGCGCGCAGAAATTTAAAATTCTGACAGCGTTTTCCCGATAAGGCTTTATCAATCTGATATAATCGACAAGACTATATCAGACGGTCAGTTCCACTATATTACCTTCCGGATCCGCGATGACACTTTCATAAAAGCCATCGCCTGTCCGGCGGGGATTGCCGAGAATTGTCACCCCTTCGTATCTCATGCGGTCCGTGAACCCGTCTACCGCCTCCTGACTGCCTAATGATATGGCGATATGGCAGAATCCACGTAGTTTCCGGCAACTTCCTATGTCCGATATTTCAGGTTCATTCATTATCTCAAGCGTGGCTCCTCCGTCAGGGAAAGATAGTAGATATGATGTAAGACCCCTTACCGGATTATGGTATTCAGGCGTAGCGGAGGCATTGAACCAGCGGCAATAAAAATCTTTAAGCAACTCAATGTCATGTGCCCATAATGCGACATGATTGATGTTCATTTTTGTTTATTTTTGCGATTATATATGAATTTCTCTGAAAGCCACGCTCGGACTGGAAGGTCATAGACCTTGACGCTGGCGTATGCCACGGCGACTGAGGCTATGAAGATACTCACGGCTACCCAGATATGAGTGCCGAGAGGGGCGTCGGCATGTTGTGCGGCCCAGTTAATCTGAACATATATCATCGGATAGTGGGTGATGTAGAGCGGATAGGAAATCATGCCGAGAAACTTGCAGACAGCTATCGTCTTCTTTCCCGTCAGCGGACTTCCAGCTCCTGCGGCCACGATGGCAGGATAGACCTNNATGACAGCACAGTAAAGTCCGTTCAGCCATTGATGCGTCTCGCCTCCGATATGAGGAATCACAAGTGTTATAACAACGGCCAATGAGCACCAGGTCATGGCACCACGTTTGAGATTGATGCGCAGCTTACTGAGCCGATAGAGCAGCAAGCCCCCGAAAAACGGATAAAGCAGACGGCATATACCGATATATATTTGATCAGGCGTGAGTCCGAAACCTCCGATAACAGTATATCTGGCATAATCGCGTATGGCAATCAGACCGGTCACATCAAGATCAAGGGCAAGATCGACAGTCAGGAAAGCCGATAGAAACAGGAACACTGCAAGGACTCTCTTGCTGAATCTGCGCACGAAGAGGACATATAGTATGTTGGNNCGTTGGCGATATATTCCCAAAGCAGCGACCATTGCGCTCCGTTGAGCGAATTGATTTCCTTCCATCCGCGAATATCCATCGAGGGAGGCGTCGGAAACATTATACATCCAAGAATCATTATCAGCAACAGTTTCCACCACGGGGTCCGCATAACTAATTCAAAACCTGGTGCAGCGCTAAAATAAAACCAGAAGGCTCCAATCAGTGTACCGAGAATCACCATAGGTTGCAAACGAATGAGACGCCGCTTAAAAAAGTCCCACGTTGTCATGCTTTTCCAGCGGTCATCGTAGGCGTAGCCAATCACGAATCCGGAAAGCACAAAAAAGAAATCCACGGCAAGATAGCCGTGATTCAGGATCTGTTCGTTCGAGCCGGGAGAATAAGTCTCAAACAGGTGGAATGCCACAACTATCATGGCTGCCACGCCACGCAGACCGTCAAGTATTTCAAATCTCGGTTTAGATGACAAAGGGATTGTTTCTGATGTCATAGGTTTAGAAACTGCTTAAGGATATGTTTAAATCTCGGCCGCAAAATTAGCAAATATTTATTTCACTCAATTTATCTATATTTCAAAATTATTGAACTATATTCGCATTATGAAAACTCAAGCATTTATATTTGACTATGTAAGTATTCCTCCCGACCGACAGATAGGCAAACACTCACATTCCTGTTGGGAATTGTCATACGTTGCCTGCGGACGAGGAGTCAGAACCATAGGTGATCTCTCCCATTCCTTTAAAGAAGGAGAAATAATACTTATCCCTCCCGGAATAGTGCATGTATGGAAATTTGATCCTGACATTACGGATGCCTCGGGAAATATCTCCAATATCTCGGTCTTTTTCGAGCCCGGACTAATTTCCACAATGAAATATCTGTTTCCGGAAATTTCAGAACCAATTGAAAAAATAGAATCATTAGAACAGGCCGTTTATTATAACGGTCAATCTTATATTGAGATCCTGAAACTTCTGCTATCTATGCAAGGTCTTACCGCAGAAGAGAGATTTCCCATAATGATAAAACTGCTTCTGTCTATCGCCGATACTTCCGAAAGCCGCTTTGCAGGCAAAGGACACTTATTGAGCAGCCCCCGACAACGGTTAGAAAAAGTGAGAATCTACTGTGCATGCAATTATGCAAGACAAATAACACTCGATGAAATGAGCAGGCATGTCGGAATGAACAAATCATCTTTCTGCTCCTTTATGCGCAAGCAAACCGGCANNCAGAATACATCAACAATGTGCGACTTGACCGAGCCAAAGAGAAACTTAAGCACACCGACTACAATATTTCTGAAATAGCCCTCTCCTGTGGCTTTCAGAACGTCACATACTTCAACAGACTTTTCCGCGCCAGATTCGGCACCACCCCGAAATCTATCCGAGTCAACGAATCTGAAACTTAAAAGTAAACATTGAAGTTGTCTAAACTAATT
>DAAV01000103.1:0-151 GCA_001701295.1 Bacteroidales bacterium H10 | reverse complement strand
AAATTAGTTTAGACAACTTCATTTCTATAAGACTGTCTTTCCTAAAATCAATGGTTCGGTAAAATTTGAGGTTGAACAGTCTGGCTACCGCTAACTGAGCCAACCGATTGTTTATCTTCTGAATTATTTTGAGATGCAGAGATTTTCCGTA
>DAAV01000149.1 GCA_001701295.1 Bacteroidales bacterium H10 | reverse complement strand
GGAGAGACGCTGCTCCGACTGAGGCTGCTCCGATTGACTACGTATAAAAAGTGTTCCTGCGGCATTCGGGGTGCTGTCATTACGGTTCGGACATGTAGAACGCAAAAAACGGTGCGCTGAGTTTCACAACCTGGCGCACCGTCGCTCTTGCATTGAATTACAATCTTATTGTTTACCTACATCAATCAGTTAACTTTATACTTATTCATTAGATCTTCTTGATTCTTACCGCAGCTCCCCCTCCCGACGCGAGGTTGAGTTTCAGTCTGCTCTTCGCATCGACCTTGACCGTGCGTATCCGGTAGGCCTGCGGGTTATCTTTCCAGTGTGCCCCGGGGGCGTCCTCATAGACTGTAGCTTCGTATTTGACGCCTTTCGGAAGAAAGTCGAGACTCACTGTCGCGGTGCGCGGCTGATCGTCGGTGATCGCGCCGAGATACCAGTCATCGGAGTTCTTATCCTGTCGTGCCACTGTGATGTAGCGCGCAGGCTCGGCTTCAAGGTATCTGGAATCTTTCCAGTCCACAGGCACGTCCTCGATGAAACGGAATGCATCGGCAAACCGTTCGTAGTTCTCGGGCAGATCGCATGCCATCTGCATCGGAGAGGGCATCGTCAGATATAGTGCCAGCTGGCGTGCGAGTGTGGTCATGGCCTGACCGGTCTTCCCCTCGCCATATGTGCTCAGACGCGTCTCGAACAGTCCCGGAGTGTAGTCCATCGGACCGCCCTTCAGGCGTGTGAAGGGAAGTATGCACGTATGGCTTGGCGGATTTCCCCCCATCGACTCGAACTCGCCTCCGCGTGCCGACTCCTGTGCGAGCCAGTTGGGATACGTTCGGCAAAGTCCTGTGGGTCGGGGTGCCTCATGGCTGTCGATCATTATCTTATAATCGGCGGCTCTGTCGATCACATAGTTGGCATGGTCTACCATCCATTGCGACGTGTGATGCTCCGAGCGGGGTATGATCGCGCCTACATAGCCTGTCTTGACGGCGTCGTAGTTGTTGTCTTTCATAAATTGGAAGGCGCGTTCCAGCTGTCGCTCGTAGTCGACGGCGTTGGCCGCCGTCTCATGGTGCATGATCATCTTGACTCCCTTCGAGCTGGCATAATCCCGCAGATACTCCAGATCGAAATCCGGATAAGGCTTGTCGAAGAGGAACTGTCGGTTCTTGCGGTAACTGCACCAGTCTTCCCAGCCTTCGTTCCATCCCTCCACCAGCACACCGTCTATGCCGTGTGCCGCCGCGAAGTCAATGTATTTCTTGACATTTTCCGTGTTTGCGGGGTGTCGTCCGTTGCTCGGAAGCTTGCTGTAGTCGGTGATGCCGGGTTTTGCCCGGTAATCGTCGGAATAGGCCCATGTCTTCTGTGTGCCGGTGAACATCTCCCACCACACGCCGACGAATTTCATCGGCTTGATCCAGCTTGTGTCCTCGATCCTGCAGGGCTCGTTGAGGTTCAGTATCATCTGTGACGCGAGAATGTCGCGTGCGTCGTCGCTTACGATCAGCGTGCGCCAGGGGGTGTTGAAGGGAAGTTGCAGATATGCTTTCACTCCGAGGCGGTCGGGCACGAGATGCGTGCGCATCGAGCGGTCGGCCGTGTCTACGTCGAGCAGCATTGCCGGATAACCGACCAATGCGGCCTCATGGACGCTGACATACACCGGATCAGACGTTTTTAGCAGCATGGGCGTCTGTATGATGGTGCCTCCTGTGCGCTGGACCTCCGTATGCCTTCCGTAATTGCCTAATGCTTCCGGCAGATGCGAGAAGGTCGTTTCCGACCATAGGTATTCGTCGGTGTCGTAATCGCCGGGAATACACCACATCGTGTGGTCATCCGTGAAATTGAATTCGGTCATCTCGTCGCGCAGAGTCAGGTAATTGGCATTTTCCTGACGTGGCAGCTCGTATCTGAATCCCAGTCCGTCGTCCGACAGACGGAAACGCAGTGTCATGACACGCTCGGGACTGCCTCCGCGCAGGTTCACTGCGAGTTCGTTGTAATGGTCACGTATTTCCGCATATTCTCCCCATACGGGATTCCATGTCTGGTCGACCGAAGCGGTTTCGGCGCCTGTGATAGAGAATCCATTGTCAAATCCGATTTCATCGGCCGTCAGGCCAAGTCTGCTCTCTCTGACAATCGTTTTACCCTTGTAACTCAGAGAGTATACCGGCACGCCTGCGGTGTCTGTGTCGACTTTAAGAAGGAATTCTCCCGAAGGCGACTTTATTTCTGCCGCCGACGCGCTGAGTGCGCCGGCGAGCAGTATTGTGTATAAGACTTGAAGTTTCATGATCTCAGCTCTTTTTTAACTGTTGTGATGATTTCAATCTTATCGTCAATGACAGGTCATTTCATGTAAATGGCGTATTCATACGCACCGAGTGTGACTGTGCCCGGAAGTGTCACGGACGTGTCATCGGTCATATCGGTCATATCGGTCATTGTCTCTCCGGCAAGGCTGATAGGAGTCTTGACTGTCTGTTCGTTGCCGGTGGTGTTGACTATGACAAGCATCTTGTGTTCCGGCGTCGAACGTGTGAACATCGCCGTCTTGGCGTTGCCGTATGTCGTGAGTTCGCCGCGGCGCACCTCGGCCGTGTTCTTGTAAGCCTTGTTTATCGCTGCGAATTCGTTGCGTTTTGCTGCCGACCAGTCGAGTACGTTATAGTTGAAGAATGACTCGGTACCGCTGATGTTGTCGGCATCCATAGAGGAGTAGATCATCGGGGTGCCGTTGAGCATGGCCGTCAGCACGTATGCCGCCATGATTCCATCGGTTGTGCCATATGTGGTGTCTACCGCGTTTTCGGCGGCAAAGTCATGATTGAACGTGTAGCGGAGAAGTTGTTTGCCTTCCGGCACTTCTTTCCATGTCGAGGCCTCCTTTGAGAACAGATCGGCAGGCTTTCCTCCCATGAACACTCCTGACATCGCCGGTGCGAATTCCCAGTCGTAGATCATGTCGAATCCGTCGGCATAGAAATCCGTGCTGCGGCTCTCGGCCAGCATCATGAGTTCCGGTTTGATTTCGCGGAGTGTGGCGATGGCGTTTGTCCAGAACGAATGGGGCACTCCGTCGGCATAGTCGCAGCGGAAACCGTCGATACCTCCTTGTTCCACCCAATAGCGCATGGCGTCGATCATGGCCTCTTCGGTGGCTGGATTGCTGAAGTCAAGTTGCGCGACGTCGGTCCAGGTAGAGGCCTGCTGGATGTTGCCGGCCGCGTCGCGGACGTAGTAATCGGGATGCTCGGTGATCCAGCTGTTGTCCCACGATGTGTGGTTGGCCACCCAGTCGAGCATGACTTTCATGCCCGCGCCGTGTGCGGCGTCCACAAGTTCCTTGAAATCGGTCATCGTGCCGTATTTCGGATTGACAGCCTTGAAGTCGCGTACGCAATAGGGCGATCCGAAAGCGTCCTTTTCGCCCTGTTCCATCACTGGCATGACCCAGAGGATGTCACATCCCATTCCGGCTATATCTCTGACTTGGGCGGTCAGGGCGTCAAGACAGTTGTCGGTGGCGAACATGCGGGGATTCGCCTGATATATCACGCTCGCCGAAACCTCGGCTCCCACTGCGGGGAGCTCGGGGTTCGAGGGCATTTTCATGTCGTCCGACTCGCAGCTTGCGAGCGTCGCTGACGCCAGCGCCATGGCCAGTGTCGGGCCTATATATCTTGTTTTCATCTTTTTCTTCTGATTATTTTGACGGGTTTCTTCGATGTGGCCGATGTGGCGTCGGCGCTGAATGTATAGTCTTTGTCGAGTGTGATGGTCGCGGCGTCATACTGTGTGCCGGCGTTGTCGTTGAATATGAGGTTCTCGGTCTCTCCCTCGCCTGCAACGGTCCAGACCTTGTAGGTCACGCCTGCGATCGTCGTTGTTCTGTCGCACTCTTTGCCGGGCCAGCCGCCGAAGGTCTCTTTGTCGCCCCATGCATATATGTAGAGATTATCCCAGCCGGTGTTGTCCTCGACGTAGATCGAGTAGTAGGTGGCGTCCGGATCGGGCGTCGGATCAGGATCGGGTGTCGGATCGGGTGTGTCCGGAGTGTCGCCCGAAGGCTGATAGGTGGCCGGATCTATCTCGGTGGCTTTGCCTCCCTTGAGTTCTATGTAGACATCGCGGTCGCATGCGAACATCACTGCGTCGTCGATCTGTGTGCCGTTGCCGTCATTGAGGATCACGTGCTCGTTCTGGCCGATGTTGGCCTCTCCCATGTCGAAGTATTTGTAGGTCACGCCGTTGATGGTCTGGGTGCCGGTCACTGACATTCCGGGCCATGCGCCGTTGAGGTCGTTGGTGTCTCCCCACATGTACAGGTAGAGATCGCTCCAGCCGCTCTGGTCATATACGAACACCGCGAAACCGTCATGTTCGACCGATGCGGAAGGATCATATTCCTTTACACCTTCGGGAGTGAGCTCGAGATAATAGTCTTTGTCGAGTGTCACGCTGTAGTCGCCGAGCTGCTGCCCGCCGCCGTTGTCGTTGAAGATGAGGTTGATGCTCAGACCCTTGTTGCTTTCGCCTGTGTCGAAATATTTGTAGGTGGTGCCGTCGATTGCCACGGTGCCTGTCACTGTTATGCCGGGCCAGCCGCCGAATGCCTCGGCATCGCCCCAGGCATACATGGCAAGGTCTGAATAGCCGGAATTGTCGACCACGTAGATCACATAGCCGTCATGCTCCACCTCGCTCGGATCCTGCGGGGTGTCGAAATAAGACGCCCAGCGCTCTACGGTGACATTAAGACGCTCTCCTGTGGCGGGAGCGTCGGTGTGTACGGCCTCCGTGTTGGCGAGTGTTCGCTCCTCTCCCTGTTCTACGGATATGAATCTGTAGCCGTCGGCGAGTGTCTTTCCGTCGACAAAATCTGCGGGATTGATATAGATTCCCCATTTGGCGTCGGTCTTGGCCGCTTTCTCAAGTTCCCAGCGGGGATCGCCGGCGGCGGCTTCCGCGCCGCCGTTGAAGGCGCCAGCTATATAGATCCTGTCTGTAGCCGTGGTGGCCTGCGGCACTATCACCTCAAGCAGCTGGTAGCCCGCGCGTGTCTCGAACTGCGGCAGTTCCGAGTCGAACACGATCTCATCCTTGCTGCACGCCCATAGCATAGGCAGCAGGGCGAGCATCAGGATATTGAATATATTGGTCTTTTTCATTGTGTTTTTTCTTTGAATGTGACTGTGGAGATGATTAATAATTGGGGTTCTGCACGAGGCCCGGATTCACCATCAGGGCAGACTGAGGCAGCGGGAACCATTCGTAGCGGCGGTCACGCTGTGCCGGAAGCTGACGGTCTGTCTCTGTGGCGCGTCCGAAGAACCACCATTGTCCCTGTGTGAATTTGTCGAAACGTCGCAGGTCCGTGCGGCGGCGGCGTCCTTCGTTGAGGAACTCTATTCCCCATTCGCTCAGCATCCAGTCCGCATCGAAGTTCGTAAAGCCGGGACTAGGTTTCTCGATCTCGTTCTTGTCCGTGAAGTAGCGTCCGCGCACTTCGTTGACAAGCCTTTTGGCTTCCGCGGCGTTGCCTGCGCGCAGACGGCATTCGGCAAGGGTGTAATACACTTCCGCCAGACGGAATTCCACTTCGTCTATATTGCGCCAGTCGAGGCCGCTTGATTCAGGATATATAGGATATTTCAGCAGACGGTAGCCCGAGCTTGTCTCGCCCCAGCGGGGACTCATCACTGTCTCGAGCTGACGGCCGAGGTTCAGGAATGTTCCCACCTGATCGACATATACGAGATCCTGACCCTGACGGTCGGCATCGGCGATCACAATCTGTGAGCCGTCGTATACGGTGCCTGTCCAGGGATCGGCCGTACCTGTGAATCCTATATGGCCGGCCTGCGGACCCATGAGGAATATACCCTGATAATTGCCCGAGGCGTCGCAGCTGAAAGGCTGTTTGCGGATATCCTTGTCGTTGAAGCGGTCATAGATAGCTCCGAGTTTGTCGCCATAGTCGAAGAGGAAGCTCTTCGGATTGTCGGTTCCGCCGTTGGGCAGAACGTTTCCGCTGTTGTCTTTCGAGGGCGTGAGGCAGGTGCAGTTCCAGCCGGACTGGCTCCATGCGCCGCCGAGTATGTCTCCGTAGTTGTAGGGAAGGAAGGGCGTGTTGCGGTTGTTGTTGGTCATCTGGCCGTCTTCCATTGCGAATGCGAACACCACTTCGGGACAGCTTGTGTTGTTTATGCCGAATATATCGCGGTAGTCGGCCGCCAGGCTGTATTTGCCGTATTTGCCGTCAAGCATTTCCTCGCACAGTGTGGCGCAGTCCGCATAGCGGTCGGTGCCCGTCCATAGCTGCGAGTTGAGCAGCAGACGCATCTTGAGCATGCGGTTGGTCATCTGGTTCAGCCGGTTGCGGGTGCTGCCCGAACCGTCTTCCGCCGGAAGAGCTTCCCAGCAGCCGTCGAGTTCGTCGGCGATGAATTGCCAGATCACCTGACAGCCTGTGTTGAAGTCTGGATCGGCGGAGCCGGGTATGTTGCCGTCGTTGGAGATGTTGAGCGGCAGTGCGCCTCCCCATAGCTCGAAGTTGTTGTAATATGCCCATGCGCGCATGGTGCGTACTTCGGCTATATAGCTGTCGAGTTGTGCCTGAGTCATGCGCAGTCCCGAAGGATCGAGTGACTCCAGATCCGCGATTAGTGTGTTGCAGAGGCCGATTGTGGTCCATGCGTTCTCCCATGCGGAGCGGATTATCTTTGATTCGGAATTCCATGTGTGGGTGGAAAGCACGAATTTCTCAGCTTCGTCATATCCCCATGCGCCGCCGTTCCATGTGCGCCATGCCACCTGATCTGCGGAGAATTCGTTCAGATACCAGAAATATTCCAGAAATCCGGCGGTGCCGCTCGCATAGATGGAGGCTACCGCTCCTTTGACGCTGTTTTCATCCTGATAGTAGACAGAGGCGTCGATACGGTCGTATGAGACTTCGTCGAGGTCCGTACATGATGACATTCCCGCTGTCATGGCGGTGGCTATCAGCGCGCCGCCTATATATTTGATTGCTTTCATTGTTGTGCTCTTTGTTTGTGATTAGCGGAATTTGAGTGTTACGCCGAGGGCGAGCTGTGTCGCCGAAGGATATGCGCTCGATACATCGACACCCGGTGTGATGCCCGTAGAAGTGACGATCGAGGGGTCATTGCCGCTGTAATTTGTCAGTGTGAAGAGATTCTTGGCCGAGATATACACGCGCAGGGCGTCTACGATCTTGCGGTTCTTCAGCGGGATGTTGTAGCCTAATGTCACGTTGTCGAGCTTGAAGTAATCTCCCTTTTCGAGGAAGTAGCTCGAGATCACGCCGCCGCCTGTCCATACATCGCTGTCTTCGAGATAGGCCGAACGCAGCACATTGTCCGAACCGCTGCCTTTGAGTCCCATTCCGTATTTACGCATGTTGAAGATGTCGAATCCGAACGCTCCGCTGAACATCAGGCTGAGATCCCAGTCTTTCCAACGCAGTGTGTTGGTCCAGTTGAGGAAGTGCTGGGGCGCGCCGTTGCCGATATAGCGTTTGTCGGTAGGATCTGCCGCCGAAGCGGGTATCTTCTCTCCGTCTTTGTTGTAGATGAGCATGTTGTGGTCGGCGTCGGTACCGGCGTATTCATAGCCGTAGAATTGGCCAATCTTTCCTCCCTCTTCCACACGGAAGAAATATTCGCTTGTGCCCACACCCGGCTTCTGATAAAGGTCGAGATAGGAAGCCTGATAGATGTCGTTGGAGAGTTTCGAGAGTTTGGTGGTGCCGTATGTGTAATTGATGCCGCTACTCCAGGTCACGGGCTGGCCGACTATGATGTCTCCGTTAAGACTGAGTTCCATACCGAGGTTCTTGGTCGATCCGACGTTTACAAGGATGGTGGAGTAGACATAAGGAGGCTGCGGAGCTGTGTAGTTGTAGAGAAGGTCGTTCGAACGACGGTCGAAGAATTCGATAGATCCGTTCAGACGGTTCCAGAGCATGAAGTCGATACCGACGTTGAAGCTTGTGGACTTCTCCCATGAGAGCTGCGGGTTCGCGTTGTTCGACGGGCGATAACCTGTCACCCAGGAACCGTCGATGAAGTATTTGCCGTTGTTGGTATAGGTGGAGATCGACTGATATGCGTCGAAGTCGCTGCGGCCCGTCACACCGTATGAGATTCTGGGCTTGAGGCTCTGCACCACGTCGTTGTGCTGCTCCATGAATGGCATCCGTGCGATTTCCCATGCGAGTGACGCCGAAGGGAATGATCCCCATTTGTTGTCTTTTCCGAATTTTGTCGATCCTTCGTATCGCATCGATACAGCCGCCATCAGTATGTTGCGCCAGTTGTAGTTGACACGGCCGAAGAAACCGATGAGTGTCGATTCGCTCTTGCCTGCCCACATGCTTGCCTTTCCTTCGGCCAGATAGGAGCCGCTGCCGATTCCCCACCAGAGAGGATTGTCGAATGTGAAGTCATTGTTCTGCTGGAACATCGCTTCCCAGTTCGTGCGTTCCCATGAATAGCCGAGCACTACTTTCACATCATGGTCGTCGTTGGTGAAGCCGTAGTTGCCGAGCCATTCGAGGCTGTTGGTATACCATTTGTCATATTCGATCGAGGCGCGTCCTGCATAACCGTTCCAGAAAGATTCACCCGATGTGGAGGGTGTGTAATAGTCGCTGCGCAGATCGTTGTAGTTGAACGAATATGAGAGAGTGGTCGATACGTTGTGGTTCTCGTTGCTCCAGATGCTGTATTTGGCCTCTGCCGTGCCTAATATATATGTGCGGTTGCCTCTTGAGGTGTTGACGAGCAGTTCCTGCACCGGGTTGCGTGCGTCTGTCGGAGAGGAGGGCTGATAATACGAGCCGTCCGCGTTGTAGATCGGCATTGTCGGGTTCATGCCGAGTGCCGTGTCGAACATTCCGTCGTTGCCCCAGTTCTCTTTCACGCGGCGTGCGTTGAGCGTGGTGGTGACGCGGAGGTGGTTGTTGATGGTGTTTGCGCTGACTGCCGCGCGGCCTCCGAATTCCTGACGTTTGCTCACTATGTCAAGACCGTTTGCCTGCTTGAAGTTGATCGAGGCGCTGTAATAGCCGCCTGCGGGCATTGAGCCGTCGATTGAGAGATATTGGTTGGTGTCGTAGGAATATTTACGTGTGATTTCGTCATACCAGTCTGTAGAGGCTCCGTAATCGTTACCTCGGCGTGCGCGGCGCCATTCGCTTGCGCTCAATACTTCCGGACGGTCTTTGGCTATGCCCATCGCGACGTAACTGTCGTAGGTCACTACAGGCGCGCCCGCTTCTCCCGTTCCTTTTTTAGTGGTGACAAGAATCACGCCGTTCGCGCCACGCGTACCGTAGATGGCTGCCGACGCGGCGTCCTTGAGCACGGTCATCGACTCTATGTCCTGGGGCGCGAGCGTGCGGATATCGCCGCCGGCCACTCCGTCGATCACGAT
>DAAV01000090.1:2898-5533 GCA_001701295.1 Bacteroidales bacterium H10 | reverse complement strand
CGACCCGAACAGACTTGCTCCGGCATCTTCAAATTTCTTTTTGAATTCTTCTATGCTGCCGAATTGATTTATAATCTGATCCGCGAGTTTTCCACTCGGTTCTTTCAGTCCATTGGGCGCGAACTGGAAAAAATAGAAAATATGATTCCATGCCTGCGATGCATTGTTAAACAAAGGACCGTCACTGTTTCTTATAATAGCTTCGAGAGCCATATCCTCATATTCAGTACCTTCTATCAAGCGGTTAAGATTGTCAATATATGCCTGTTCATGCTTGCCATAGTGATAATCGATTGTTGTGGAGGAAATGACAGGTTGTAATTCTGATGGAGCGTACGGTAGACGCGGTTTTAAAAATTTCATAATATGCAAGTTTATTAGTTTATAAAATCAGGGGTAGACATGTACATGTCTACCCCTAAAACACTTTTGAATATGTGAGTGTTCAAATCAGTCGAATACGGCATCCCAGTCTTTCCATACGGGTTCGTACCCGTGACGTCTTATCGTTTCGGCAACCTCCATAGGAGAACGTGAGTCCGAAACTTCGAATTGTTCGAGAGAATCAGGCTCGGTCACATATCCTCCCGGATCAGTCCGGCTGCCGGCGCTCATCGAAGTGACGCCCAGCATGAGAATATTATCGCGATAGTCAGGCGTTTCCCGGGTGGAATATGATATATCCACATCATGATCAAATATCCGGAACGCAAATGTGAGACGTGCGAGTTCCCTGTCAGAGATAACAACCTTCGGCTGGTATCCGCTTTCGGACGGTCTCATTCTCGGGAAGTTCACCGAATAACGTGACCGCCAGTATTTCTTCTGCAGATACCTCAGGTGCCGGGCCATCATGACAGTATCGGCACGCCAGTCTTCAAGACCCAGCAGCACCCCTAGTCCTATCTTGTGGACTCCGGCCTCTCCCATGCGGTCATATCCGTTAAGGCGCCAGTCATAATGTGATTTCATCCCTCTCGGATGGTATTTTTTATATGCCTGGCGATGGTACGTTTCCTGAAAACATACCACTCCATTGAGACCGCTGTGGGTCAGACGCTCATATTCAGAAGAACGCAACGGCTGCACCTCAAGAGTCAGATTGTGAAAATAGGGCCTGCATGTACGGAGAACATTTTCCATATATTCGACTCCACATAACGCCGGATATTCCCCCGACACAAGCAGAAGATTCTCAAAAGGTCCGAGACGCTTTATGGCTTTGCATTCTTCCTCTACCTGCTCCATCGACAAGGTGGTGCGCTCAAAAGGATTATCATGGTTGAAGCCGCAGTATACACACTTGTTTGTGCATGCATTCGAGACATACATAGGTATGTACATCGAAATAGTGTTTCCGAATCTCTCCCGGGTGAAATGCCTGCTCAAAGCCGCCATCCGTTCAAGGTAAGGATCCGCCGCGTCCGATATCAATACCGCGAATTCTTCCGGAGTCAGAGGCTTTCGATTGCGCTCCGCTTTTGCAAGCACACGCAGCACATCGGCTTCAGTAGCATCTCTGACAAACCTTAAAGTCTCATCCCAGTCATATCGGTCTATGACTTCCGCAAATCCATGACCGAACACAGAATTGCGGTCCGGATCCGATTTCTTGGTGGTTGTCTGTTGATTTAATTCCATACCGCTATTGTTTACATTCGTCGGCGATGTTCTGCGATATACGCATAGCGCAGAAATTCGGGCCGCACATCGTGCAGAAGCGGTCATCGGCATCGGGGGCGTTTCTTCGTGAATCGAGATAGTATTTCTTGGCACGTTCCGGATCGAGAGAAAGATTGAACTGATCTTTCCATCTGAAGTCATAGCGGGCCTTGCTCAAGGCATTGTCGCGCACCTGGGCACCGGGGAAACCCTTGCACAGGTCGGCCGCATGCGCGGCTATCTTATAAGCGATCACACCGTCGCGCACGTCATTCAGATCCGGAAGAGAGAGATGCTCTTTCGGGGTCACATAGCAGATCATGGCTGTTCCGAGCGATGAAATGACAGCCGCGCCGATAGCTGAAGTTATATGGTCATATGCAGGCGCGATGTCAGTAGTCAGAGGACCGAGCGTATAGAACGGTGCTTCATGACATACGGTCTTCTGCTTCTCCATATTGGCGGGAATCTTTTGCAGAGGCACATGTCCGGGGCCTTCTATGATTACCTGGACATCATGTTCCCATGCCTTTCCGGTAAGTTCCCCGAGAACTTCAAGTTCCAGGAACTGGGCTCGGTCATTGGCGTCATGTATAGAACCCGGACGCATTCCGTCACCGAGCGAGACAGCCACATCATATTTGTTTAGGATCTCGCAGATCTCATCGAAATGAGTGTACAGGAAACTCTCCTGATCATGCAGTACACACCATTGGGTCATTATCGAACCGCCACGTGACACGCAGCCCGTAAGACGCTCCCTGACAAGAGAGGCATGTTCACGCAGGACNNCCCTGCTCACACTGCTCGATCAGCGTGTCACGATATATTTCCCATGTAAGTTTGCTTACATCACCGTTTACTTTCTCAAGTGCCTGATAGATAGGAACCGTGCCCATAGGAACGGGACAGTTACGTATTATCCATTCGCGCGTTTCATGGATATTGTCTCCTGTAGAAAGGTCCATTAATG
>DAAV01000090.1:2001-2870 GCA_001701295.1 Bacteroidales bacterium H10 | reverse complement strand
GCCGAGTTACCGATATTGGTATTAAGTTTGCAGGCAAAACGCGAACCAATAATCATTGGTTCTGCCTCCGGATGATTTATATTCGCGGCTATGATGGCCCGGCCTGCGGCAATCTCTTCACGTACAAATTCCGGAGTTATGTAGGTGTCTATTCCTCGCGCCTTGTTGTCGAGATTCTCGCGTATCGCCACATATTCCATCTCCGGGGTGACAATACCCTTTCTTGCGTAATGCATCTGAGTCACACGCCGCCCTTCTTTTGCCCTTCGGGGACAATGTGTCACCGGAAAGCGGATCTCGTCAAGAGCCGGATTGTCACGTCTTTCCCGGCCGTACATACTCGTGATGTCAGGAAGGATATCCGTGTCTCCACGACTTTCCACCCATGACTCGCGCATGCGGGGCAGCCCTTTGTTTATATCTATAGTTACCGCGGGATCTGTGTATGGGCCGGAAGTGTCATAGACAGTAATATCCTCATTAGGATATTCCACGCGCTTGCCATTTTCTATTTTGACCGTAGGATACTGATGTATCTTCCTCATGGCTACTCTGACTCCCGGCAAAGAGCCTTCTACGTAGATTTTTTCTGAATTCGGATATGATGAAATGTCGATATTCTCAATTTTCATTTTACAAATAATATGGTTGTGTGAGTTTATTTAAATGTCTTAACTGCCAAGAAAAGCTGTCAGCGGGGAAGTGGCCTGAGCCGATTTCGACACGGAACCGAGTCCGGA
Source organism: Bacteroidales bacterium H10 (assembly GCA_001701295.1). Lineage (GTDB taxonomy): Bacteria > Bacteroidota > Bacteroidia > Bacteroidales > Muribaculaceae > Lepagella. The sequence goes on along the minus strand of DAAV01000090.1, from coordinate 2,130 downwards.
ATTGAAAGCTTTCCGGCCGGCTATTACCGCATCCTTGAAGGCTTCGGCCATCATCACCGGATCTCCGGCAACGGCTATCGCAGTGTTTACCAACACTGCGTCCGCGCCAAGCTCCATAGCTTCCGCCGT
>DAAV01000090.1:866-1866 GCA_001701295.1 Bacteroidales bacterium H10 | reverse complement strand
GATCGGCCTGAATGTAGGGGAGGACCACAAAACCATCTTTCGCAAGTTCCTCCGTCGCCCGCAATGTCTCTATCGGATCCGGCATGAGATATTTCGGATCGGGATGTATTTCAAGTTTTATGAAATTGGTCTGGAATATCTCTCTGCTCATCTGCGCGGCAAGCACCGCTTCTTTGGCATTGCGTACTCCGGATGTATTGGGCAACAGCTGTACATGTTCCCGATTGATATGTGTCAGCATCTCGTCAGACGCCTCATTCATCATATTGACTCTTTTCATAGCCACCGTGATCATCTGTGAATCCGATGCCTTTATAGCTTCAAGCATAATGTCGGGAGACGAGAATTTTCCCGTCCCGACAAAGAGACGCGATGTAAACTCGCGGTCTCCGATCTTAAGTATGTCGTTCATGTGTCAGATTACTTTATATATCTGTTTTCGTCAGTCTTTCATAAAGGGTTTAAGCGCGGATATGAATTCGGCGGTAGCCTTCGAAATATCATCTGCGAATGCAATTGCTCCGCTGACGGCTATGCCATTGGATCCTGCCTCCATAATAGGCACGACATCCGCAAGGCCTATACCCCCCACGGCAACATGACTTATGTTGATCTCGAGCTGTTCCATCTCCGTGCAGAGATTCCGTATACCCTCAAGTCCGAGTATCGGGGCAAGATTCTTCTTGGTATGCGTATCTGCATAAGGTCCCATGCCTATATAGTCTATGTCAAGGCTGCGCACGGCCTTTATATCATCAATGGTATTTGCCGTCACACCTATTACGGCCGCCGGTCCGAGGAGCATTCTGGCCTTGGACGGGAGCATGTCGGTCTTGCCGAGATGGACACCCCCTACATCAAGTTTCTTTGCGAGTTCCACTCTGTCGTTGAGGATCAGGAACGTCTCAGTCTCAAGACATAGCGGTTTGATATCCTCGACTACCCTTGATATTTCTTCGTCGGAAGCATCTTTCATTCTTATCTGCACCCAACGGCAACC
>DAAV01000090.1:0-839 GCA_001701295.1 Bacteroidales bacterium H10 | reverse complement strand
ATTGGTTATGAATTGCAACATCTCGTAAATATTATTCCGGTCCGGGACCGGTATTGTTTCTTATATTTTTAATGGCAACAGTCAATTTTTCAAGAGAACTTGAAAAATCGTCATTCCATATATATCCTAACAACGCGGCTCCCATAAATCCTTTCTCCCGCAACAATAAAAAATGTTCCGGAGTAATTCCCCCCAACGCTATGACATTTTTCCCTGCAATCTCTTCTGACAACGCATTGATATCAAAGCAGGAGGAATAACCTTGTTTCGATATTGAATCAAAAACAGGGGAGAGCGTCTGATATTCAAATCCGTCCGCATTTCGTATTTCCTGAAGTGTATGGCACGAACGTGTCACACTTCGTGCCGTCCGGGGTGCTACCGGATTCCTTCGGTTAAGATGCACTCCGCCAAGATTCATCTCTGCAGTAAGTCCGAAATGTCCGTGGAGACGAAGACGGGAACGCAGCTTGTAAGGAATATCCTCAATGAGATTTCTTACATCACGCAGACTCCAGCCCGGTTTGCGGATATGGACATAATCAACACCGGCATCAAGCAATAATGATATTTTATTTGCCTCATCATACACATGATCGGGTGATGTTATGACTATGATTCTGAAGTCCGCCATAATATTCTATCCTCCGAATGCAGCTGATATAAGAGTTACATTATNNNGAGCCGGTCGTTGACAGCTATTGCGGTACCTGCCTCCTTCACACCACGCCATGCAAGCATTTCGCGCAATGTCATATTTTCCGACGGAGTCTCAAGCACCTCATTATTTATTTTTATTATCATGTGTTTTATTTTTACGCTTAACAAAATTAGTGTGA
>DAAV01000031.1:25233-44661 GCA_001701295.1 Bacteroidales bacterium H10 | reverse complement strand
AATATTTTAAGAATAATTTGGAATTATTATAAAAATAATCTTACTTTGCGTATTGACACGTAATATTTCGAGGTTTATGAGAGGCTGCCTTGGAAGACACGCGAAATTTTCTTTTTTTCAGACTCTCGTCAAAAGCTATTTTTATGAATCGATTTCCTACTTTTTGCACAGTCGCCTTGGCATGCATCGGCACTGCCGGAGCGCTGTCGCTTACGCCACTGCTGCATGTCCAGCCGGAATTGAAACCGGAAGTCACGGCGAACGGAAAGCGGTTGTCTAAGATGCAGGCCCCGCATGGGAAGCCAGACAAAATTCAGAGAATCCGCCCCAATGATGCGATTACACCACCGCCAATGGGTATCGCCGCTCCCGATGGCGACACATACTTCTGTGGATTCGATACACAGGAGGAGTTTGACGCCTTCACGGTGATCAACGCCAACGGTTCTCCACAGCAATGGACCCTAAGTGTGGAGGGGTATGCGTTTGTGCTTTATAATACAAGTCTGCCTATGGATGACTGGCTGATAAGTCCGGCAATCCATCTCGAAGCGGGACAGCGCTATGTTGTCAGCGTCGACTGTAAGGCATCGAGCACGAATTTCCCCGAGCGGATCGCACTTTACATGGGTCAGGGCACGACAGTCGCCGATGCCACCTATACTCTGGTGGAGCCTACAGTCATCACCAATACATTGTTCTCGGGTTACGGTGACTATTTCACTCCGGAGGAGACAGGAGACTATCATATCATGCTGCACGGCTGCAGCGACGCCGACATGTCGACACTGACGGTCGATAATTTCAGAATATCATCGCCCGGGGCAGTTCCCCTTCCGGGAGAAGATGACATCACATACAAAGAAGTTGTGCTGATCGATGAAGATTTCTCGGGCGTAGGCGGCTCGGAAGACAATCCGATCGCGCTCGAGGGAGACGGTCATTATCTTCAGGGACTCGAAGGCTGGCGTGGCATGGACGCGTACGGCATAGGAGGAGCCGTGCTGATAAAGGGCCTGAACGGCACAAGCGGCTGGGCACAGCTGGCACCTCCGAAGGCAGCCTTCACGCAAGAGACTTCCGGTGCCTATATGGCACGTGTCGAGGTGGAGGCCAAGGTCGTGAATCTCGCTCCGAACGCCAAAGACTATTACGGCAATCCTTACGAGGGCATCGGAGGCACCGGCATGGTCGGTTCCACGGAATGTCCTGATGGCTGGTGCTGGGGAGGAAACGGGGCCGACTTCAATTTATGGATCAATAGCCTTGACGAGTGGAAATCTTTCTCATCCGACATTCAGGTGAAAGGCTCGGGGTCGTTGCTTGACGATGATTTCGATGTCGAGAACTCGACTGAACTCGGAGAATACAAGTATAACAACTATTCGGTGCGCATGTGTCCCTTGATGGGCAGTGACGTCGCCATACGAAAATACAGGCTCATTGAACTTGTTCCGGAAGTTCCGACCATCCCTACCTGGGAAATAACAGAATACAGCGCAGACGGCTTTTCTATAGGATGGGAGCCGATAGAGGGCGCCGACCGATATGTGGTCGATCTGTATGACGGTGACCTTGGCGGGTACACCATGACCAGGCTGGAGCGCAAGGTCGTGACGGAACCGACAGCCTCGTTCGACATCCAGACATCAGACGGGCGCGGTATTTTCGTCAATATGTTCGCATGCATGGGAGATAAGCGCTCTCCGTTGAGTCCCACGCGCCGGGTGTTCTCTGTCAACGCGCCATCGTTCGGGCCGCTTGCGGAACCTGTCAACGGCAAGATGGAAGTTCCCTTCACATGCGATCCGGCAACACACGATCTGGAAATTCATGCGCTCGCCGGCAAAGAAGCTCCGGAAGCAATATCTGATTTCGAGATCGCCAGAATATCATTCGCGGACTTCCCGGATTCAGAGGCAGGCGAGAATACGCCATATACACGCTCTCTGCACGATCAGGCGTCAGGCTGGATAATGTATCCTGCGGCTTCATTCGAGGGCGGAGCCTTCAAGTGCAACAATACGAATGCGTTCTGGGGTTATGTGGACTTCATGACTGTTGCCGGGCACAGCGCATATGACTTCAGTGACGTGAAAGGCAAGATCAAGGTCAAAGTAACCGCAAGGACCGACGGCAAGTGCATGATGACAGTAAATCTCAATACTTTCGACCGCGTGGAGCGTTACTTCAAGCCCTACTCTTCGGATGCGAAGAGTCTTACAAATGAGTATCAGACCTATGAGTTCGAACTCGACCCGCAGGGCCGAGAGAATGTCTACATCAATGTCACGACCGGCGGCTCAGACACAAACTATATCAAGGATGTGACTGTTACATGCGATCTGGAAGCCGGTCAGACTATGCTTCTGCCTTTCATGTCCGGCGCGATCGAGCTAAAGGACAAGAATATATCGAGCGGTAAGTTCGAACTGGAAGTCCCCTCGGGATCCAGCAGAATACGCGTGACAGGTCAGTCCTACAGAGGCCTTCTCGACAGCGATGGCAAACTCTATTACAATGCCCGGAGTCTCTTCTCGAAAGCCGCCGAGTATCCTGAGCGCGAGGAGCCCAACTCTCTCGAGAATCCTCTGCCTATGCCATATTACGAGGGTTTTGACAACGCGGCATATACGCAGCCTGCTTGGGAAGTCATACCGATAAGCGGTGAGATTCCTACTATACGTCCAGTCAATGAAGGTCCTTTCACAGGGCTATTCCCATACGGCACACGAGACAAAGGCTTCCTTGAAGTAGAGAATGACAAGGCCGGCGAATTCTATTTCGTATCGCCATATATATATATCGACGACAATCAGGCGCAAGCTATGATCCACTGGGCATATTTCCGCAGTTCCGATGTGACTGTAGAAGGCATGATACAGTATGACGGCGGAGAATGGGTAAGTGAAGAGTGCCTCAATGACTGGGGCAGTGACGATATGAATCCTGCATGGACCAGCGTCAGCACTGCAGGCTGGCCGGCATGGGGCGAACAGGCCGGAAAGGTTTTCCGTTTCGGCTGGAAGATTACTACTGACGGTGAGGGAGGCGCATTCTCCATCGACAATATAGGTTTTGGAGTGCTGCCAGTCTACGACTTCGGACTTGTGCTTCCGCATGTGACTCCGGTCGCCAAACCCGGACAAGACATCAACGTATCCGTCGAGGTCGGAGTATTCGGACAACTCACTTCTAAAAAATTCAATGTCACGGCCAAGCTTGATGGCGAGACCATCGGAAACTGCGGTCATCCCGACAGCAATCCTTGGGGTGAAAAACGCACCAAGTGCGAGTTTCCCGTTACACTCCCTGAAGACATTTCTATTGGAGAACACAATGTGACATTCGAACTCGAATTCGAGGGTGATTATGCAGGCTCGACCGATGAAGATCTCTCGAACAATGCCGCTACAGTCACATTTACGGTAGTGGGTGAATACCTTCCCGGAGCGACCGGACTGACTAATAACGGCGGTATTCTGACATGGACCGTTCCTGCCAACGGCGAACGTTTCACTGATGACATCGAGGGACTTGAGTCATTTGCCGACGGCAATCTCGACGTGGTTTATAAGCAACATCCAATCTATGATTACGATGTCTTCGCAAAAATGTACGGCAACCGGGGAAGTATAGGTGGATATACCGTGATCGACGGCGACGGCAAGCCGACCAATTGCGATGACAACTGGGTGGCGCAGAACGTCTCCAATGTCTTCCATCTGATGTCTTGCACTGTGGCCGACTTCCAGGTAGAGACCGACGGCTTCGGAGCGGCCTCTGGCAACAAGGCTCTTCTTTTCTGGAGCAACGCCGACGGTACTCCTTGCGACAACTGGCTTGTTCTGCCTGAACTCAACGACGCCGACCGTGTTAGCTCATTCATGGCACGTGCATACGACAATGATAATCCTGAGAAGATCGAGATCCTGACTTCCGCTACCGACGACAATACCGAGAGCTTTACTCTCTGCCGGAGTTTCGATATCGAGTCTGAGGAATACTCGCTTGTTGAGTGTCAGCTTCCTGCGGATGCCAGATATGTTGCTATCCGCCAGATTTCGGACGAAGGCTACGGTCTTGTGGTCGACAATATCTCATATTCCATAAAACCGCGTACGGTAGTGGGATATAATGTATATCTCAACGGCCAGAAAGTCAACGACACTCCGCTCGCCGCTCCGACATTCAATGCCTCGGAGGCCGGAAGCTACAGTGTGTCGGTAGTATATCCAGAGGGCGAGTCCGCACGCACCGCGGAACTTGATGTCACCCCCGGTTCGATCAATGGAATCGTGGAGGATAACGAGACGGAAGCAATATACTATAACCTTCAGGGTATACGCGTCGCTAATCCGGGTGACGGTATATATATAAAAGTTCAGGGAGGCAAGACAACCAAAGTCATTCGTTGATCCCCTTTAAACCTGTAATTCTTTAAATCCATAGGGCCTTTAACGACTTCGAAGTCCTTGAAGGCCCTATAGATTTAAATAGGCATAAACCATTTTGAAAGATGAGAAGTATAGCAATATTCGCGCTTGCGGTGGCTTCGTTTGCAATGTCGGCGCAGGCCGGGCGCCTCACGCCCGCAGAGGCGCTCTCCTCGGCGCTCGACAGTTGGCAAAGTACTGACGGACGCCGACGGGCGTCGTCATCATACAAGCTGGCCTGGAGCGCTCCCGGAGGAGGAGTACACGTGTTCAACCGCGATGGCGGCGGATTTGTGATAGCAGCCGGAGATGACACGGCCGGCGCGGCACTGCTCGGCTATTGTGACACCGGCGAGATAAAATACGAGACAATGCCGCCTGCGCTCAGAGATGTGCTTGATGCGTTCGCTACGGGACGGGTGGGACGGAATACGCGCCGCGCGCCGCGGCAGAATATCGAACCGTTGCTCAAGACAAAATGGGGTCAGGACACCCCGTACAACAATGATTGTCCGATTTATGAGGGGCACAGGTGCATGACAGGATGTGCGGCCACGGCAATTTCACAGGTGTTGAATCATTATGAATATCCGGCCTGCGGAACAGGTATAGCTACGGCGTCTGTCAAGGGATCGGATACCGAAATCAGTCTTGATCTTTCGGAACATCCACTCGACTGGGGGAACATGCTCGATGACTATTCAAACGGATACAGCGATGTTGAGGAGGAGGCGGTGGCAAATCTGATGCATGTAGTCGGAATGTCTATCAATATGGGATATTCTACTGCTGCCTCCGGAGCTACCGTTACGGACGAGGTGAAAGGTCTGACAACCTATTTGGGATTCGACAGATCACTTAAATCGCTGCGACGTGATTTTTATACTGTACAGGAATGGAATGAAATGGCATACAGGGAACTTATGGCCGGTAAGCCAATAGTCTATAATGGCTTCAATGCCTTTGGCGGCCACTGCTTTGTCATAGACGGATACGATGGCACGAACGGCGAGTTCTTTCATGTGAACTGGGGATGGAACGGAATGAGCGACGGCTATTTTCTCCTGATCGATCTGATTCCGGAAGAACAGGGTATCGGAGGCAGTGTCGGCGGATTCAACAAGAATCAGGAGGCTTTGTTCAATCTGATTCCTGACCAAGGTACCCAAAGTTATCAGCCCGTGCTCGGAATGTACGGTTCGTTCGGTGTCAAGGTAGCGTCGATATTGAAAACTAAGGACCCCGAGTTCTGCTCCAGATGTCCCGGAGTCAACAATTACCAAGGCTTCTATAACGTAGGTGTGGAGAGTGTTCGTGGCAATCTCGGAATAAAGATTGTAAACAGGGAAACGGGAGAAATCACCTACGCAGCGGCATCCAGACAGTCTAATATAGCGGTTTTGGGCCGTGAACAGTCGTATGTGATATCATCTGCCGATATGCCTGAAGAGGGAGAATATACGGTCAGCCCGGCATTCTTTTACGATGGAGAGTGGATTGAAATAGCTCAGGAAGCTTCCATACGCTCGGAAGTGACGTTGACAGTGACCGACAAGCGATTCAAATTCTCGTATAGAAGTCTTGCGGCCGAACTCGAGCTTACCGATGTGGAATGGGATCCCCGCGATAAATTCATCAAAGGAGAGGATGTGTCTGTAAGCGCGACTTTGACAAGCCATGCCGGAGCATATGACGGCAATATAATTCCTGTTCTCCGTGAAGGAACAGAGATTGTCGCATGTATGTCATCACGCAACGTCAGCCTCGAACCGGAGGAAAGCGTTCGTCTTGAATGGCTTGAGCCGTTCGGAGCTGGACTCGATGAAGGAGATTATGATTTCTATATCGTACGGGAGGAAGATTTCAAGGGACTTTTTGGTCCGGAAAAGGTTCATGTCGGTGAAGCGGCAGGAATGGAAGGGATTAATACCGAAACGGATGAGTGCGATACTGTCGTATACGATCTCACCGGGACGCGTGTCATAAGTCCTGTGGACGGGAATGTATATATAGTGCGTCGGGGTCTCGAAATCCTCAAGGTGGCATATTGAACTTACTGCGTGTGTCTATAATGCAGGAGGGTGTCCCGGCGGACGCCCTCCTGTGGTTTGTGGTGATATCAAAGTCTGCAAATAAGATAAACTTTTTAATCCATTACGTTTAACGGATGAGGAGACAGACGGAGACGACGGATGCGAGCACAAGGATAAGTATTCCGGCTTTGTCGGCAACCGACAGGCGCGTATGCCCGATTGCGCAGGAGGAGGGTGCGGTATCGGATTTCAGGCGCTTGTCGCGTTCGCGAAGAACCTTGAAATAGAAACCCAGACCGAAGAGATAGAAGATCGATGTTTCCAGAAAGAGTTCAAGTCCTTCTGCATAGATCAACCATATGCAGAAAAGCGTACATCCGGCTCCAATGATTTCACCCGTAGGATGTTTTCCCCGCGAAATTTTCCAAAGGAACATGCCTGTCAGCAGATATGCCGGCAGAATCATCATTCCCGTCACACTCAGCGCCGTCAGATATACATGTTCGGAAAACATTACAATGACAAGGAAGAAATCCATTATTATGCTCGATACGAACAATCCGAATGCCGGAATCCGGTGTCTGTTGAGGCTTAGAAACCGTCGCGGGAAGAGTCCGGTCTCCGCAGCCATATAGGGGACTTCCGCACAGACGAGCGACCACGCTATCCACCCTCCGCCAAGCGAGAGCGCTACCGATGCTATCACAAGCCAGTATGCCCATGATCCGCAACATTCCTTTAACAGATACGCGACCGACGGGTCATCAAGTCCGGCGAGGCGGGCGCGGGTCATGACGCCGAAACAAAGTAGCGACACGAGCACATAGAGTATCCATGCCGTGAAGAAACCTGTCACACCCGCACGGCCGACATCCTTGCTGCGCCGTGCGCGTCCCGACATCATCACAGCTCCCTCTATGCCTATGAAGCACCAGAGAGTCACGAGCATCGAATCCTTGATCTGTGTGGCCATATCCGGTAACCCAGCGGAATTCTGCGCTGAAAACGAATCGATAAAAGCGTCGAGGCGGAGATGTATGAACAGCAGTACGATTATAAGCAATATGCAGCCTATCTTGATCGCACTCATTAATGTATTGATAATTTTCGCCGTGCGCATGCCGGAAATGACGATGAAGTATATAAGCCATATCAATGCGGATCCGAAAATAAGAGTCGGCCATCCGTGTCCGAGCAACGGAGGAAAAATTGCGCCGAATGTGTCGTTGAGCATAACGACATACGCCACATTGGCGAAAGCTGTGCAGAGCCAATAGCCCCAGGCGGTCATGAAACCTGCGAACATACCGAATCCGCGCCGAGCATAGAGATACATGCCTGCGTTAAGTTCCGGGCGCCGGTCAGACAGTATTTTGAAAGTCCCTACAAGCAGAAGCATTCCGGCTGCCGTGATCAGCCATGATACTATTACAGCCCCGGGACCCGCGGCGATGGCCATGTTCTGGGGTATGTTGAATATGCCGGCACCGACCATCATGCTGAAGACAAGGGCCGACAAGCCTGTGAATCCCAGACGTATGTCGGTAGTATTCTTTAAGTTGTGACTCATTTCAAGACAAGGATAATTGATAAATTCAAACAGTTTCTAAGAAAAGAATAATCGATTAATGGCACTTTTGCCAATGTGTTTTAATACAATAACGTGGATTTATTGAAAAATATGTAGATTCATGGCTAAATAAAGTCAATTATTGTTTAGCCGGGTTGATGTGTGATGTTGTCTGTAAGACTTTAATTATTAATTAATTTGAATTTTTAAGATTTTTTATTAATTTTGTGATGCGAGAAAGTCTCATGTCATTCATATGCCATAAAACTCATCGGAATCTACACCGTCAATTATCTCTGATATCCATGACACGATTTTTACAAATAGCCATATTGCTTGTTACAGTATGTTTGTGTTTCCCTTGCAAGGTCCTTGGCGAGGCGAGAACCCCAGGTGCGAAAACTTCTCCTGAGATCAGGGGATTACTTACGATGCTTGACTCATTGCTTGTCAGGACTCCGGAGTTCATAAAAGAAAAGGAGGAGCGGATTTCGAAATTAAGAAGAGATTATGCATCAGCCTCGGATGTGGAGCGCCGTTATTGGATGGCCTCGGCACTGTATGACGAATATTGTGCCTATGACTCTGACTCGGCCATGTATTATGTCGATCTCGCGCAGCAGTACGCACGGCAGATGGGTCGGCGTGACCTGATAGACGAGATGGAGCTCAACCGTTCGTATGTATGTTCGGCTACAGGTCTTCTGGACGAGGCCAACGAAAGCCTCCGTAAGATAAACCCGGATTCACTGCCTCCGACACTCGCTCTGAAATATTGCGACAGGGTACTCTTTCTTTCCACTCATCGGGATCAATATATAGGCGTAGAACGTGAGAGCGAGATGTATTCCAAGATGGTCGACAGTCTTCTTCAGGTCACATCCAGGCATATAAAGCCTGACAATCCCAACTATTGCTGGCTGATGGGCTGGAGCAATCTGAATACGAAAGAAAACGCCCGCAAGGCCATACCCATAGTGGCGAAGATCGTCAATTCCACCGATTACAACACACGCGGCAATGCGATGGACGCATGGGTGCTTTCCAAACTCTACGAACGTGTGGGCGACGAGGAGAACCGTCTGAAATATCTTTTGCTCTCCGCCATGGCCGATGTCAGGGCAAGCAACAAGGAGATCGCATCGCTTGAGGAAGTGACCGGTCTGCTGCTTGAACGCGGAGATCTCGAACATGCCAATTCCTATATAAACTATTGCATAGCATACGCCAACGACTACAAGAGCCGCGTGCGTCTCGGCCAGCTGGCAAAGCTGCAGGAAAAGACGCTGACCGCGATCCATGAGCGCATCGAGCATCAGGCGGATGTGAACAGGATCTATCTTATGGTCCTGGCGGTGTTTCTTGTGATTCTTGTCTTTGCCATATTCTATATAATGAGGCAGAACAGGCTGCTGCGTAATTCGCGGGCCACTCTCAATGACGCCAACGTAGAGCTCAGCCGGCGTGTAGACGAACTGCAGGCCATACGGGAGGAACTGAACGAGACGAATGTCAAACTCTCCGACATGTACGAGACGGCCCGTGAAAGCGCACGCGAGCTTTCAGAAGTAAACGAGGCCAAGGAGGCATATATCGCCAATATCTTTACCATCTGCAGCAACTATATCACCAAACAGGAGGAGTTCCGTTCCAATCTTCACCGTCTGCTGAAAGACCGCAAATTCGAGGAGGCGGTCAGAATCGTCAAGTCTCCCGAACTGTCTTATGGCGAGATAAAAGAACTGTATGCCAATTTCGACAAGGTGTTCCTGCAGATTTATCCGGATTTTGTAGATGACTTCAACACTCTGCTTCGGCCCGAAGACCGCATAGAACTCAAGAATCCCGGAAAGCTCACTACCGAACTACGCATATATGCGCTCGTGCGCCTGGGTCTCAACGACAGTGTGAAGATCGCCAAGTTCCTGCATTGTTCGGTACAGACTGTCTACAACACCCGTCAGCGCACCCGCAACAAGGCAGCCGTCGCCAAGGAGGAATTCGCCGACAGAGTCCGCGCCCTCGGCAAGCCCTCGTTCTGAGGCTGCCGGGGTGAAACGAAAAGATGCGGAAAATGATGCGAAATGTATCATTTCCGTGTCTTCGACGGTTTAACCGAGGTGATTTTTTACCTTACCGATTTACAATAATTAACTATATTCAACTTGCTGTTATTCATATATTAACCTAAATCTATAATTTACCAAACCACCTTACCTGCTTAAAAAAGTTTAAAAAGATACACCTATCTTTGCAGCAAAATTATCTTAACAATCTAACATCATGTTCAATGGAAAAAAGTAAAGTAAAGTGTCTCGCGGCCTTTCTTACGATGCTTCTTCCCGGCACTCTGAGTGCATGGGCAGACATCAATGTGAAAGGAACAGTGACCGACTCGCAGGGTGAGCCTCTAATAGGTGTCACCGTCCTTGAAAAGGGAACATCAAAAGGCACGTCGACCGACATCGACGGCAAGTTCCATATCACAGTGGCCGACGGAGCCACCATGCGTTTCAGTTATGTCGGCTATGACCAGTATGAGGCCAAGGCCGCTCCTGAAATGAACATTATCATGAAGGAAAACTCCAACATGCTCGACGAGGTCGTGGCCATCGGTTACGGCACACAGAAAAAGAGCGTAGTCACCGCCGCCATTTCGAAAGTAGGCAGTGAGGAGCTTGAACTCACATCACCTGTCCGCATGGACAACGCCCTCAAGGGTCTTGCATCCGGTGTGACAGTGACTTCTTCATCAGGTCAGCCGGGCGCGGCAGCGCGCGTACGTATACGCGGTGTCGGAACCATCAATAATTCCGATCCTCTCTACATCGTCGACGGTATGCCTATCGAAGGTGGCCTTGACTATCTTAACCCTGCCGACATAGCATCTATAGAGGTGCTCAAGGATGCTGCGTCAGGTGCTGTCTACGGTGCACGCGCGGCCAACGGTGTCGTCCTTGTGACTACAAAACAGGGTAAAGAGGGCAAAACAAGAGTGACTTATGATTTCAGTTATGGCTGGCAGAGTGTTGCAAAAAAACGTAAGGTATTGAATGCCAGCGAGTATGCTATGATGATGAACGAGGGAGCCATAAATTCAGGTGTGGCACCTATCTATGCGGATCCCGCTTCTTACGGCAAGGGAACTGACTGGCAGGACCTCGTATTCAACGACAACGCGCCTGTAATGAACCACCAGTTCTCCGTCAGCGGCGGTTCGAGCAAGGTCAACTATCTTTTCTCTTTAGGCTACTATGATCAGGAAGGTATAATCGGCGGTAATTTCGACCGTTCCGATTATCAGCGTTTCACACTACGTTCCAATGTCGGTGCGACGCTTTTCGACATGTCGGAAAAACGCACATGGCTCAACAAGGCCACGATACAGACCAATCTTGCGTATTCACGAATCAAGAGCCGCGGCATTGAGACAAACTCCACATGGGGTTCTCCTCTCGGATCCGCACTCTCCATGTCTCCTATTCTGACTCCCTATCTCGAGCCCGGCAGTGCGGAAGAACAGACACAGCTCGCTTATCTTTCCAACCAGTCCGGCTATGTCCCCATGTATGGACCCGACGGACGCCTCGTTATGGTGCCTACCGCTTTCGGAAATTTCCAGGAAATGAGCAACCCGATAGCCAATCTCATGCTTCCGGGCAATAANNATAAGAACTGGAGCCACAAGTTCGTCGGCAACTTTATCGGCGATCTCCAGATCTGGGACAATCTCCACTACCGTGTCAGCTACGGCGCAGACCTCTCTTTCTGGGGTTATGACGGCTACACTCCGATCTATTATCTGCGTGACGGACAGTCAACGGATCATTCCACCGCAGTCTCTACCAGCGAACGCGGTCTCGTATGGCAGATCGAGAACCTTCTTTCTTATGACAAGACAATCGGCGACCATACTTTCAACATCATTCTCGGCCAGTCGGCCAAAGAGAGCAGCGGCTACTATCTCGGCGGTTCCCGAAACCATATCACCAACTATAACCGTCCTTACATTGACGCATCGACGGGTCTCGCGGCCGACGGAGACATGAGCGTATGGGGCGCGCCTCAGGCCAAGTCGAAACTCGCGTCGTACTTCGCGCGTGCAAGCTACGACTTCGACGCACGCTACATGATCCAGGCTACAATCCGCCGTGACGGTTCAAGCCGTTTCGGTTCGAACAACCATTGGGCTACATTCCCCTCCGTGTCTGCCGGCTGGAACATCATGAACGAACATTTCATGGAAAGCTCTCTCGACTGGCTAAACAACCTGAAGCTCCGTGCATCATGGGGTAAGAACGGTAACGAGAATATCGGTAACTTCCAGTATGTGGCTCTCACATCAAGCGGCAACAACGCCATCTTCGGCAATCCCGGCTCGATCGCAGTCGGCACCAAACCTTCGAGGCTGCCCAATCCCGATCTTCGCTGGGAGGAAGTAGAGTCAACTGACGTAGGTCTTGATTTCGGATTCCTGCAGAACCGCATTACATTCACTGTAGACTGGTTCCTCAAGAATACCCACGGCATGCTTATGGAAATGTCGTTGCCACAGTATGTCGGCGAATCAATCCCTGACGGAAATGTCGGCAAGATGCGCAACTGGGGTCTTGAGTTCGATCTCGGCTACCGTGACACATTCTTCAACGAGCTGACGGTAAATGTAGGCCTGAACGCCTCATATCTGCGCAACACACTTGTGGCTTACGGTAATGAGCAGGGATGGAACAATATGGATTCATTCCAGGGCGTAGGTACTATTCTCCGTGCCGAGAACGGCATGCCTTTCCCCTTCTTCTACGGTTACCGCACTGACGGTATAATCCAGAATCTCGAGGAAGCCAACGCCTATAATTCCACTTATGGAACATCTCTCGTTCCGGGTGATGTACGTTATGTCGATGTCGACGGTAACGGTCATATCAATGAGGACGACCGCACTATGATCGGTTACGGCAATCCCCGCTGGACATACGGCGCGAACCTCACTCTCGCATGGAAAGGCATAGATTTCAACATATTCTTCCAGGGCGTGGCCGATGTTGACATTTTCGACGCGACACGTCGTGTCGATGCCCGTTCGGTCAACCTTCCCTCATGGATGCTCGACCGCTGGACAGGCGAGGGGACATCAAACTCGATACCCCGTTACGTAACCGGCGACGGCTACAACTGGCAGAGTTCGGATCTTTATGTATACGACGGCAGTTTCTGCCGCCTCAAGAACATGCAGCTCGGCTACACGCTCCCGCAGAATCTTACCCGTAAGATCGGTGTCCAGAAGTTCCGCGTCTTCGTTGCGGTGGAGAATCTTGCCACATGGACAAAATATCATGGTTTCGATCCCGAGATCTCTTCCGGCTCTGACAAGAGTAACGGTGTCGACTTCGGAGTATATCCTCAGGCACGTACATGGACAGTCGGTTTCAATCTTGAGTTCTAATACCAATCACAGTTAACCTATATTCAGTATATATATATGAAAGCAATATATAAATCATTGGGAATAGCGCTTATGGGTCTTGTGATGACCTCCTGCGGCGACGATTTTCTCGATGTGACCTCTCCGACACAGGAGGATGCCTCCGAGTACTTCTCGACCAAGGAACACCTGGAAGAGGCTGTCATAGCAGCCTACGACCCCATGCACTGGACTGACTGGAGCATGGGCAACTATGAACCCTTCACTCTGATGTCAGATATCATGGCCGATGATTTCTGGGTGGGAGGCGCAGACAAGAACGACAACCAGAACTGGCATCTCATGGCAAACTACGAGGCCACCCCGCTCAAGGTCATCACCAGTATTTGGATCGATGGTTTCAGCGGTATCAAGCGTTGTAACGACGTGCTCGGATATCTCGAGTCAGAGATCGAGGGTGCGACAGACGCCGACATAGCCTCGTGGAAAGCGCAGACATATGTGCTCCGTGCCTTTTATGCCAACTGGCTCTGGAAGTTCTATGGCAATGTTCCTTATTATCAGAAGAATCTTACCGAGCCTTATGTTACCCCGCAGATTTCCGCCGATGAACTCTACGGATACATGGTCAAGGATATAGAGGATGCCATCGCTCTCAAGGCTCTTCCGTTCAAGGGTAACGCCGCCACTTATGGCCGCATCACCACAGCCATGGCCTACATGCTTTATGCCGAGGTGGTAATGTACCAGCGTGACACAGAGCGTTACGGCACAGCTCTCAAGTATATGAAGGAGATCATCGATTCTCCCGACTACAGTCTTGTCAATGACTACGGCTCGATCTTCGAGGAGGCAGGCGAATGGAGCAGCGAATCGATCTATGAGATCAACTACATTTCCGAGAACGCATCGCGCGACTGGGGATCGCCTCTTCTCGCGGGCGGAACGGTCCTCCCTACTCTTATCAGCCCCAACAACTGGCCAAGCGGTCAGGACGGCCACAACACAGGCTGGGGCTTCTGCCCGTTGCGTCTCGAGACTTACGAGATGTTCTCTGCCGATGACGCGCGTCGCGATGCAACCTGCTGGGATGTACGCGCATTCGACGGAACATACAACAAACGCTATCAGGATTTCGGCTTCTTCCTGCAGAAATATTCCGCACGTGCCGACGGCAATGCCGGACAGGTAGCTTCAGGAGAGCTCAACTATAACAATAACTGGCGTATCTACCGCTATTCGGAGACTCTGCTCAACGCAGCCGAACTTCTTGTGGCCACAGGGGGCAGCTCGGCCGAGGCACGCCGTTACCTGAATGACGTACGTCACCGCGCAGGTCTTGTTTCAGAACTCGACCCCACAATCGACAACATCATCAACGAGCGTCGTCTTGAATTCGTGGGTGAGGGCAAACGCTATTGGGACCTTATCCGTACAGACAAGGCGGCTTCAGTTCTCGTTCCCGACCAGTATGGCTACCGCACCAACAGCTGGTCAGCCAACAAGAAGCACCTTCCCATCCCGCAGAGCGAGATCGACCGCTCACAGGGCACACTCACACAAAACCCCTATTAATAACCGGAAATCATGAAACAGCATATCAAATCACTTTTCGTGGCCATGATGGCCCTGTCGGCGCCTGTGCTGATGACATCATGCTCGGAAGACGACTACTATAATGTCGACATCAACGGCGTTCCCGAGGCATCGGCTTATGTCGACGACGTGCAGATCACAGTCGATCAGGCCACCAATACAGCCTATTTCGAGTTCACAGGCAAGGGTGTCTATCCTGTCTGGATCATCGACGGCAAGTCATACTCGTCAACCATGTCGTTCAACCGTTTCTATCGCAAGGCCGGCGATTACAGTGTGGAGGTCAAGATCGGCAACGGCAACGGTATAAGCCAGGGTACGATCACCAAGACATTCCATATCGACAAAACCCAGATGAACGGTTTCGGAGGATATGTATACGACAGTGACTTCAACCTCTGGAGAAAGGCAAACCGCCAGATCAACAGCTTCTGGTATGCTCCGGGCTGGGCTCAGATCGCGGATCCCGCATGTTCGTTCGACGGTGACACCTTCACTCTGACTCTTCCCGAGGCAACCACCGACCAGTGGCAGGCTCAGATGCACGTAGGCACAGACATAAGTCTGCCGCAGGGCGAACATTATGACGGTTCCGTAATATTCACCGCCAGTCAGGACATCAACAACATCACCATGAAGATCCATCCCGACGGTGACGATGACGACAGTCATTCTTTCTTCGCACAGCAGAAGATCAACCTCACCGCAGGCGAACCTGCCGCATTCTTCTTCACTGACCTCGAGGCAGCTGTCGACATGAACAATCTCGTTTACACGTTCGACTTCGGCGGCAATCCCGCAGGTATCGAGATCATCATCGAGAACATCGTGCTCAAGAAGCATTCCGACGACGACGGCACAGTACTTCCCGAGATTCCCTCCGAGCCGGAACCCGTATGGGTGGACTGGGCAAGCGCCGACAATCTCTTCTATAACGTGAACTATACCGCAGGCTTCTATTACGCTCCGGGCTGGGCCCAGATCGCGGATCCCGGTTTCAGTGACGACGGCGAAGGCGGCTATACCTTCACTCTTCCGTCGGCTACATTCGAGCGCTGGCAGGCACAGTGCCATCTTGACACCGATATCGTGATCGACGATCCTGAGGTAGAGTATGACTTCATGTGCATGGTCGAGTCCAACGTGGATCTTGCAGCCGTGATGTTCAAGCTTGTAGAGACCAACTATGACGATACCGACGAAGGCAAACGCGACAACAACTTCTTCTTCGCCGAGGAGAAAGCCGTGCCCGCCGGCTCGACCAAGATATGGTTCAGCAAGGTGAAGGCTCCCGAAGCCATGCATGCAGTGTCGATGTTCTTCGATTTCGGCGGCAATCCCGACGGTACGGAAGTCAAGGTCAGCAAGATCATACTTCAGAAACATCATGATTAAATCATACCGGTTGCATCACGACTAACCTAAGTGAGAGAACCAGACCGGGCGGGCGCGCGGGCCACGCGTCCGTACGCCCGCCCAAATTTCTTTATAAATCTCTACTCGAATCCTCATACCTGATATCCGCATATAAGCGGGTAACACAACAATTTGACGCACAGATGAAATATATCTCAGTGTTTATAGCATCACTTATTTTTCCCCTTCTCATGATCTCATGCGGAGGTGGCGATGACGACAACGGCGGGAATTCCGTTCCTGCAGGGCCGATAACCCTGTTGGCCGAATCATTTGATTTCAGTTCCGAAGGCGGCGACGCGTCGGTTTCATTTACAGCTCCGGGCGAATGGGATGCCGTGGCTTCCGAGGCCTGGATAAGACTGACCAAGTCCAACACTCTGTCGAAAGAGGGTAAAGTGGACATAAAGATAGAACCCAATTCCGCACGCGACGACCGTACGGGCATGATAACAGTGCTCAGCGGATCGGCCCGCGCGCAGGTCAAGATAACCCAGAAAGGAAAAACTCCCGAACCGGTAGATTCGACTATCAAGGTGCCGGACGGTTATGAACTTGTCTGGAACGACGAGTTCACCGGCGACGAGCTGAATCGCTCCGACTGGACACACGAGGTGCAGGGACCGGGATGGGTCAACAACGAATTGCAGACCTATGTCAATACCTCCTACGACGGCAAGCTTGTGACGGAGGTAAGTGACGGTACGCTCAAGATAAACTGCTTCAAGGCTTCCGACGGCAAGATCTGTTCGGGCCGCATATATGCCAAGGTCAACAGCGGATGGAAATACGGTATTTTCGAGGCACGCATCAAACTGCCCAAAGGCAAAGGCACATGGCCGGCCTATTGGATGATGCCTGTCAATAACGACTGGAGCGTGACTCCGTGGCCCAAATGCGGAGAAATCGATATAATGGAAGAAGTGGGCTACAATCCGAACTACACTTCATCGTCGATCCACTGCGAGGCCTACAACCACACCAAAGGCACACAGAAGACCGCCGAATGTCTCACGCAGGGAGCGCAGGATGATTTCCATATCTACAGGCTTGAGTGGACTGAGAATTATATCCGTACATATGTCGATGACAAACTTCTCCTTGATTTTGCCAATGACGGAAAAGGCAACATATCGACATGGCCCTTCAACCGTGCTTTCTATCCGATCCTCAATCTCGCTTGGGGCGGTGACTGGGGCGGCGCGCAGGGTGTCGACGAGAAATGCCTTCCGGCCACCATGGAGGTAGACTATATCCGCGTTTTCCAGCAGAAGTAGACTATCAGGAGCAAGACTCCGCATTAATTCTCAATTCATCAGACCATAATGAAAAAAGTGATTATTAGTTTTATATTGTTTCTTGTCGGAGCCGCTGGCTTTAACGGGGCCTCGGCTGCCGACGGAGACGGATTTGTGAAAGTGTCGGGTAAAGACCTTGTCACACCCTCGGGTGAGAAGCTTTTCATCCGTGGTACGAATCTTGGCAACTGGCTTAATCCGGAAGGGTATATGTTCGGTTTTTCCAAGACCAACTCTCCCCGGTTTATCAACGAAATGTTCTGTCAGCTTGTAGGCGAGGATGCCACCGCCGATTTCTGGGAGGCTTTCAAGGATAATTATATCACCCGTGCCGACATAGATTTCATAGCTTCGACAGGAGCGAATACCATACGCCTGCCGTTCCATTACAAACTGTTCACGGACGAGGATTACATGGGCCGCGCGTCGGGACATGACGGCTTCGAACGCATAGACAGTGTGGTGGAATGGTGCCGCGCCAACAGACTTTATCTCATTCTCGACATGCATGACGCTCCCGGTGGACAGACCGGCGACAACATAGACGACAGCTACGGATATCCCTGGCTTTTCGAGAGCGGGCGCGCGCAGAAGAAGTTCTGCGACATCTGGGGGCGCATCGCGGCCCGATATGTCAACGAGCCCGTGATACTCGGATATGAGCTGATCAACGAGCCGATCGCGCACTATTTTGAAAACAAGGAGGAACTCAATTCGAAGCTGGAGGCGGTGCAGAAGATGGCTGTGGCGGAGATCCGCAAACATGACAACAATCATCTCATACTTCTTGGCGGTTCGCAATGGAACGGCAATTTCGAGCCTTTCACCGACTGGACATACGACAATAAACTGATGTATACGTGTCACCGCTATGGCGGTGATCCGATTCCGGAGGCCATCGGCTCGATAATCGCGTTCCGCGACAAGACCGGTCTTCCGATGTATATGGGCGAGATCGGACACAATACCGACGAGTGGCAGGCCTCGTTCGTAAAGACACTCGAGGACAATAATATCGGATATACGTTCTGGCCTTACAAGAAGCTTGACGATTCCTGCATGATGGGCATCGGGCGTCCTGCGGGCTGGGACAAGGTAGTGAAGTTTGCCGAAGGTCCGAGAACTTCCTATGCGGATCTGCGCGAACTCAAGACTGACCGTGCGGCGGCCCGTGCGGCGATGGAGGAATTCATCCGCAACTGCCGTTTTGAGAACTGTACGCCTCAGAAATCATATATTCGTTCGATCAGTCTGAAATGTGACTGATCCGGTAAAGCGCAAAAAAAATCGATAATTAACCTAAAATCTACGATATGAATAAAATCTTTGTCATGACGGCCTGTGCCGTTATGTCAGTGACGTCCATGTCCGCACAGACATCCCCGCTGCCCGTCTATCGTGATGCCTCCAGGCCACTTGACGAGCGTGTCGAGGATGCACTCTCCCGCATGACCACGCAGGAGAAAATAGATATCATACATGCTCAGTCCAAGTTCAGTTCTCGCGGTGTGCCGCGTCTCGGACTTCCTGATCTGTGGACAGATGACGGCCCCCACGGCGTGCGTCCTGATGTCCTCTGGGACGAATGGGAGCAGGCCGGCCAGACAAATGATTCATGTGTGGCTTTTCCGGCGCTTACCTGTCTTGCCGCCTCATG
>DAAV01000031.1:17863-25217 GCA_001701295.1 Bacteroidales bacterium H10 | reverse complement strand
CGCTATCGGGGCAAGGATGTGATTCTCGGACCCGGTGTCAACATATACCGTACGCCCGTCAACGGACGCAATTTCGAATATATGGGCGAGGATCCCTATCTCGCTTCGGTGATGGTTGTGCCTTATGTAGAGGGCCTTCAGAGTTGTGGAGTGGCCGCTTGTGTGAAGCATTTCGCTCTCAACAACAACGAGGTGAACCGTCATACCACCAATGTGATACTCGATGACCGCACGCTCTATGAGATTTATCTTCCGGCTTNNAGTGCAGAAAGGCGGCGCATGGTCGATCATGGGCGCGTACAATCTGTACAATAACGAGCATCTGTGCCATAACGGCCGCATGCTCAACGATATTCTAAAGAAAGAGTGGGGTTTTGACGGGGCCGTGATAAGCGACTGGGGCGGAACCCATGACACACGTCAGGCTATCAGCAACGGACTCGATCTGGAATTCGGAAGCTGGACAAACGGACTTTCAAACGGAGCGAGCAACGCATACGCCAACTATTATATGGCCGATCCTTATATGGAACTCATAAGAAAAGGGGAGGTCGGCACTGCGGAACTGGATGAAAAGGCACGCCGCGTGCTGCGTCTGATGATGCGCACGGCCATGGACTATTCCAAAGGCGACGGATCGATGTGCAGCGAGGAGCATTACGCGGCTGCACGCAATATCGGAGACGAGGGTATAGTTCTCCTTCGCAACGAGGGTGGAGTCCTCCCTGTCCGCAAGATAAAAGGAGGCAAGATCCTTGTAGTCGGAGAGAATGCAGTCAAGATGATGACAGTGGGCGGAGGAAGCTCCTCCCTCAAGGTCCAGCATGAGATCTCGCCGCTTGCAGGAATACGTTCCGCCGCAGAGGCATGCGGTATGGATGTGGAATGGGTACGCGGTTACGTGGGTGATGTTACCGGCGAATACAACGGTGTAGTCACCGGTCAGAATCTCCAGGACAGCCGCAGCGCCGCGGAACTTATAGCGGAAGCTGTCGCAAAGGCCGGAAATGCCGACTACGTGATCTTTGTCGGCGGTCTCAACAAGAGTGCGGGGCAGGATTGCGAGGACTCCGACCGTGCCGGACTTGAACTTCCCTATGCGCAGGATGATGTGATCCGGGCTCTTGCGCGTGCCAACCGCAATCTGGTTGTCGTCAATGTGAGCGGCAATGCCGTGGCTATGCCCTGGGTCCGCGAGGTGCCTGCCATAGTCCAGGCCTGGTTCCTCGGTTCGGAAGCCGGAAATTCCATAGCGGACGTTCTTTTCGGCGATGTGAATCCTTCGGGCAAGCTGCCTTTCACATTCCCCGTGAGACTGGCTGACAACGGCGTGCATGCGCTTGGAGCTTATCCCGGCGTGAAACGTGCCGATTCCGATATCGTCGATCTCGAATATACGGACGGTCTGCTTGTAGGCTACCGCTGGCACGACGCGAAGAAGATCAAGCCTCTGTTCGCATTCGGCCACGGCCTGAGCTACACCGATTTCAAATTCGGCAAAGCCACCGCCGACAAGAGCGAGATGGGCGCCGATGACACGCTGACTTTCACTGTGCCTGTGACCAACGCGGGTCCTGTGGCCGGCGCGGAAGTAGTGCAGCTCTACATAACCGATCCGAAATGCAGTGTGATGCGTCCTGTCAAGGAGCTCAAGGGTTTCGCAAAAGTATTCCTCGGGCCGGGCGAGACACGCGACGTGAAGATAACAATCGACCGCGAGGCGCTTTCCTACTTCGATGCCGACAAGCATGAATGGGTTGCAGAACCCGGACAGTTTGTCGCCTCAGTCGGGCCAGCTTCCGACAATATAAAGACCACCGTCAAATTCAATCTGAAATGAAAAACATTGTAAAGTTCACAGCCACGGTTCTTCTTTCCTCATCGATGGCCTCCGCGGCGATTCCTTCAACAATGGCCGAGCAAGAGAAGATGGACAAGTTCATAACCGAACTTATGTCACGCATGACTCTTGACGAAAAACTCGGCCAGCTTAATCTTCCGCCCTCCGACGATATAGTCACCGGCCAGACCGTCAACAGCAATATCGGCGCTGCTGTGGCCCGTGGCCAGGTCGGCGGAACATTCAACATCAAAGGCGCGGAAAAGATCCGCGATCTCCAGAAAATAGCCGTCGAGAAATCACGTCTCGNNTCCCCTGCTCATCGGTATGGACGTGATTCACGGCTACGAGACGGTCTTCCCCATACCTCTCGGCCTGTCATGCACGTGGGATATGGACGCTGTCGAGAAATCGGCCCGCGTGGCCGCATCGGAAATGTCGGCCGGGGGCATATGCTGGACTTTCAGTCCGATGGTCGACATAAGCCGTGATCCCCGCTGGGGGCGTATGTCGGAAGGTTCCGGCGAGGATCCGTATCTCGGCTCCGAGATANNAGATAGCCAGGGCCATGGTCCGCGGCTATCAGGGCAAGGATCTCGGCGCCGCTGACAACGTGATGGCATGTGTGAAGCATTTCGCTCTCTATGGCGCAGCCGAGGCCGGCCGTGACTACAATACTGTAGATATGAGCCGCTACCGCATGTACAATGAATATTTCGAACCCTATAAGGCTGCCGTCGATGCCGGAGCCGGATCGGTGATGTCTTCGTTCAATCTTGTGGACGGTATTCCGGCCACTGAAAACAAATGGCTTCTTGACGATGTGCTCCGCAAGCAATGGAATTTCGACGGCTTTGTGGTGACCGATTACGGTTCAATAGGAGAAGTGGCGGTGCATGGACTCGAGGATCTTCCCGAAGCGTCCGTACGCACGCTCAAGGCCGGAACCGATATGGATATGTGCGCTTTCGGTTTCATCGGCACACTCAAGAAGAGTCTGGAGGAAGGCAAGGTGTCGATGGATGATATCGACAAGGCCGTGCGTCGCATTCTCGAAGCGAAATATAAGCTCGGGCTCTTCGAGAATCCTTATAAATATAACGATGTGGCACGCGAGAAGAAAGATATATATACGGCAGCCAACCGTGCCGTCGCACGTGCCATCGCGGCAAAATCGTTTGTCCTTCTGAAGAATGAGGGTAACATTCTTCCCCTTGCCAAGAAAGGAAAGATCGCCCTGATAGGCCCGATGGGCAACAGTGCCGTCAATATGCCCGGCACATGGAGCGTGGCCGCCGACGCCAGAAAATACAAGTCCCTGCGCCAGGGGTTCGAGGATGCCCTGAAAGGGAAGGCGGAAGTGGTCTATGCAAAAGGCTCCAATCTCTATGAGGATCCGGCGCTTGAAGCCGCTTGTACGGTTTTCGGCCATGATATGCGAGATCCCCGCACAGAGCAGGAACTCCTTGACGAGGCATTGCGTGTGGCGGCCGATGCGGATGTGATCGTCGCCGCCATGGGCGAGGCATCCGAATCGGCCGGAGAGTCTTCGTCAAGAACGGATCTGACTCTTCCCGCGACGCAGCGCCGTCTTCTCGAAGCCCTGCTGGCCACCGGCAAACCTGTCGTCATGCTTAACTTCTCCGGTCGTCCCACTGTCATGACATGGGAGTCGGAAAATGTACCCGCCATCCTCAATGTCTGGTTCGGAGGTTCCGAGGCGGCGGACGCCATAGCCGATGTGGTGTTCGGTGATGTGAATCCCTCTGGCAAACTGACAGTATCGATGCCGGTCAATGTGGGTCAGGTTCCGATCTATTACAACCATATGAACACCGGCCGACCCAAGAATCCGGCTGATGCTTCTTTCCAGAAATATCGTTCAACNNTATATCCTTTCGGTTACGGACTCAGCTACACTACTTATGATTACAGCGACTTCCATCTTGACAAGACTGCTATGAACAGAGACGGTTCTGTCACGG
The DNA here is from genome assembly GCA_001701295.1 of Bacteroidales bacterium H10. Taxonomy (GTDB): domain Bacteria; phylum Bacteroidota; class Bacteroidia; order Bacteroidales; family Muribaculaceae; genus Lepagella. Next base: position 21,392 of record DAAV01000031.1, on the reverse strand, counting down.
CTTCCGTCAAAGTCACCAATACGGGTGACCGCGAAGGCAACGAGACCGTGCAGTTCTATATCCGTGATGTCCGCGGTTCGGTGGCACGTCCGGTGAAGGAGCTGAAGCATTTCGAGACCGTGAATCTCAAGCCTGGCGAAAGCAAGACTGTGGATTTCAGGATTACTCCCGACATGCTGAAGTTCTATGACTATAACCTCGACTATGTGGCCGAACCGGGAGAATTCCAGGTGATGGCCGGTCCTGACAGCCGCAATGTGACAACCCTCTCCTTCACGCTTAACTGATCAATCAGTTACCTTCTGTATATCATCGCACTCCGCAGCCTGTTCCGGCTCCGGGGTGCGGTTTTGTTTTTTATGCTCGTAGAGCTGGTATGAGTTCACTATATTGTGCCATATGCTGTAGAATCCGCCCACTATGGCTGTGACGGGAGTGAAGAATGTATAGCCCATCCATATGGCCAGTACGGTGTTTTTCTGTCCGAACGATTGTCCGGCAGTGATTTTCTCGCCGTAGCGTTCCCCGATCTTTTGTCCGAGCCAGAACTGCAAGGCGCAGCAGACAAGCGATACGGCGACAAGCCACAGCTGAGTGGAGAGGGCTATCTCGCTGTGTACGATGCTTCGGGTTGTGACTGCGAGAGCCAGAGCCAGAGCGACAGCCCACAGGTAGAACGACAATTCCTGATATTTGCCGAGGCGTTCGGCTATATGAGGCGCGAACCGTCGCAGAAGCATCGCGGTGACAAGCGGCAGGAGGAGCAGAGGGAAGACTTTGCCGAGAATAAGTAAAGCCGATGTCACGACCGACATGGCAGGATTGGGATGCACGAACGGCACAAGCGCCGGAATGAGGAGGGCAGTGGCAAGGTTTATGAGGATCGTGTAGGTCGTTATGTTGTTGACGTTGCCTCCGAGCTTTTTTGTGATCACCGCTCCCGCCGTAGCCGTAGGGCATATCAGACATATCATGGCGCCTTCGAGCACTACGCGGAGGCCGCTGTGAGGCATCGCCACAAGTATCAGGCCTATGGCGAGGAAGAGACCGCACTGTATCAGCAACAGCCATAAGTGCCACATGCGGAATCTCAGTTCATGAGGATCGATGCGGCAGAATGTCAGGAAGAGCATCGTGAAAAGAAGCATCGGCTGGATAATGCCGACGGCATCGTTGACAATGGCATGTATCGAGGGAGAGATTGGCAGCTCGATATATATGAAATAACCGAAAATGCCTGCCAGCATTGCTATTATAAGAGTCCAGTCCTTGAGGAATCTGACGATATTCATTTCAATCTATGTTTTTCGGATGCAAAATTAACAAATTAAGAGGAATTGGAAAAATCGGAAGCATTATTGGAGAATAATTGTTATATTTGCAGATTATCAACCAAATGAGAATTATATTTGAGGATTATGACAAAAGAGAGGAAGGATAAACCGGATAAAAATATAGCCGATGCATTCAAGAATGTAAGGAAAGATGTCGTGGATCATTCGGGAAACAGCGGGGGTGGAACTCATACTCCTTTTGACGACCTGCTCGCAGCTATGTCGGAGGCCATGCCGGATGTGCCTGATATTCCCGGAATTACCAAAGAAGACAAAGTAAAATCCATGTTTACGATGCTGCTTGTCAAACTGGGAGTCACCCCTGAAGAATATGCGGCATCATATGAGATGTTGCATCAGATGTTCGAAATAATGGGAGATCCGGATATGCTTGATTCCGACGGGGATAATGAAGATCCGGGATTCGGCTTGTTCGGACATGGGATGGGGAGGAAACGGACTCCTTTCACTACATATACTCCTATTGCCGATGCAGCGGAAAAGACATTGGTGCTTAAGATTCAGATGAAAGGAGTGACTAAGCCGCCGATGTGGCGCGAGGTAGAGATCCCGGCAAATTACAATTTCGAGGAATTGCATGAAGTCATACAGATCGTTACAGGTCTTGAAAACTGTCATCTCTGGCAGTTCAACAAGTCCGCGTATGACGATTCGTTACAGATCGGCATACCTATGGACGAGAAGGATGCATATGGTCCCGGTCTGGATTATATTACGGATGACGCCCGCGAGACGCCTCTTACCAAATATCTGGCGCAGAAAGGGGATGAGATGGAATATGTCTATGATTTCGGCGATGACTGGATTTTTACAGTCAAAGTTCAGAAGATAACAGACTCCCCGTGCGAGACTCCAAAGTGTGTGAAATGGAAAAGTGATCTTGATGCCATTGATGATTTCGGAGGTCCGTATGCTTACGAAGATCTGAGATTGCTTGTATCGAAAGATTCAGGACTTACAAAAAAAGAGAAAGATGAGCTTGCCGATAATTATATGGGCTGGTTCGACACCAGAAAGGAACTGTTTGACTTCCTGAATAGCCATATGTTCGATCCTGTAGCCGCAAGCGAACGGTTAGGCAATATCTGAATGTATCCGAAACAATAGTCTGACAGAATATGATATGACGGCCGCCGGAGACGAGAGGTTTCCGGCGGCCGATTTTACAGTATGATTATGTGAGTTGTCAGTTTTTCAGAAAGCGCAGGGTCGAACGGAAAGTGTCGGAAGTCGCGAGGGCAATGTAGGTGCCGGCGGGTAGTGCCGAAAGTGTCAGCGACTCGCCTGCGGCGCGTGCGGCAAGTGTGCCCGCGAGTGTATAGACCTCGATGCCTGCCGCTCCTTCGCACATCAGATTGTCTCCCTTCAGACGAAGCTCTCCTTCGGAAGCGATCTCGGTTTCTTCAATGCCGGTCGGCACGATTTCCGTCAGTTTTTCCGGTGTCGCGACGAAGTAATAGTCGCGGCCTCCTTCTATGGGATAATCGGGGAGCTGCATGCTGCGGTTCCAGTTGTTGACGATCAGATTGTAATTGCCTGAGGACTCATTGTGTCCGAACACTTTATAGGTAGTGCCATCGATTGTCTCTTCATTTATCGGTGCCTGACCCGGCCATGCGCCCCATATCTCCTTGTCTCCGTAGGCATATACTCCTATGGCGTCATAGCCGGTGCGGTCATCGATGTAAATGTGGCAGTCATATGCCGGCACTGGCTCGGGAACAGCCGTCAGAACTACATTGTCGATGGCGAGTGCGGGAGCGCCCTGGCATTCGCTGCCGCTTCTCACTGAAATGTTCCAGGCAAGATAGAGATCGCAACCAGGAGCGAAATCGACAGGCATCATGGCATCTACGGATCTGGTCTCGATAGGTACGACTTCCGCACCTGCTGTCGCGGAGGAAGCCGCGAATTCAGTCACGAAATCAGAACCGGCCTCTGTCCAGTTGCGTCCGTCGGGAGAAGTATAGAGTTTTACGGTAAATCCGGCCGCATTGTTGCCGTCACGGTATTTTTCGATGTCGTATGCCAGAGATAAGGAAGAGATTTTCCTTATACCTTCGTTGAGGAAATGCGCATATACATTCACGGCTCTCGTGCCGCCGGCCACACCGGTTGTGATACCTCCGACAGCACGGTCCGTAGCATCCGGCCCGAAGTTCCAGGTGCCGTTC
>DAAV01000031.1:3229-17772 GCA_001701295.1 Bacteroidales bacterium H10 | reverse complement strand
TGTCGCGGCCTCTCCGAGTGAGTTGAAATTCTGGGAATATTCAAGATTGTCGGCATTGATCGTTACGGCAGGATTCTCGGGCATTTCCGTGACGGCGCGCGCTACTGTCACTTTGGCCTGACGTTCGAATCCGGCCGCTTTCACGTTGACAGTGTATACGCCCGGTTCGGTGGCGTGGAACACGCCCTCGGGGCTTACGGAGGCATTGACGTCAGAAACACTGTATTCCACATTGTCCTGTGGCAATACCAGCCCGAACGCATCGGTCACCGTACTTTTGAGCGCGACAGTCGCGGCGTGGTGGCTGACAGTCTGGTTAAACTCCGCAAGAACTTTAGAGGCGCGTGCGCGCATGTCTGCCGCATCAGCGTCGCTGACAGATGAGGGATGACTTGTGATCAAGGCGGGATCCTCTCCGAAAATAAGACCATATTCCATACATGCGGCCATGTATGTGCTCATGTCGGTCGGGTGTCGGTCATCCTGAAACCAAGGCGCCAGGCCTTCCGCTCCCTTTTCGTCGTACATGTTCTGATATGCGCTCATGACGGGGCATAACACCAGACCGAACTGATCGGCCACATCGCGATAGTTCTGCAGGAATATATCGTTGAAAGAAGTGAAGTTGCTCCAGTCGCCCGAGTAGGCCCAGTTTACGGGCATTATGATCACCGCGTTAGGATTGGGACAGTTTTCACGTATATAGTTTACCCATCGTTCCACATTGGTGCGGAAGGTCTCCAGTCCCGTTCTCGGCAGACTGCTCTGCTCCTGAAGAATGATGTGGGTCCAGGGTTGCGAGCGTACCATCATTTTGGCTCCGGGAAGCCCGTCGGCGGCCAGACCGTCTCCCTCTTCCCAATGGGTCGCGAGTGATTTTCCGAGAAGAGTGTGTTTTGTCCACTCGGCATCTTTTCCCATTGAAGCAGCGATGTCGTTGAACATTGCGCTCTGGTCGTTGTAGTGTATCAGCGAATTGTTGAGCGAAAGCACACGTACTGTCGCGGGAAGTTCCGGTACGAGTACAGTGTGTTCGGGCCGTACGGTCATTTCCGTAGCAACCGATTCTACGGCTGTCAGCGAGTATGATCCTGTACCGTTCTCGCCGAGAGTGACAGTAATGTCATATGTGCCGGGAGCCGTGGCGAGATTTCCTTTCTTTCCCTTGACGAGAGCGCCTGCAAGAGGAGATTCGGAGGATGCATCCGATTCAAGCCCCCACACACCGGCCATCCCGAGACGCTGGTACAGGCGCCAGTGTGAAAGCCCGTCGTTTCCGGCCCGCATTGTCACGCGGCCCGAGAATGTCGCGCCGTCATCGCTTATGTCGAGACGGCCGTCGGGGTTCATATAGTTCCAGCCGTTGAAATCGCCCACCATGTAGACCGATGTGAGACCGGTCATATCCTCGTTGGGTTCCAGAAGCAGCGTAGCGACGCCGTTCTCGATAGTGAGCAGTATGCGGGCGCAATTGAAAACCATCCCGCCGCATGAAATGTTGTCATCCGTGCCTGAGGCCAGAGTATATGGTTCAGACATCATTATACCCGAACCGTTTGAACCGTAATTGCAGGATGCGCTCCAGTCTGCGTCGGCTATTTTGAATGAACCGCTGACAATTTTGTCACGAAGTTCGAATGTGGTCTCGCTGAGTTTGTTGAATTCCCATTCTTCAGTCGGGTCCCAGCCGTCGACCCCCCGCATGTAGATGCCGGAATGATTGATTTCGGGAACTTCCGGATCTTCCCAGTCCGGATCGGAATCAACGAAGATGGCCGAGATCTCTATATCGTCTACGGCAAGACCGGGAGCCTTGTCGGGTGTGGTGCCGCTTGCCACCGATATGTTCCATGCCAGATATATCGGTTCTCCGGGCAGCACATGAGTGCGCAGGGAGCGCCCGGTCACGGAAGTGACGGAGATCGGCACTACTGCTGCCCCCGCTGTCTCGGAATCGGGATCGAAACCGGTTAGAAAAGATTCTCCTGCCGATGTCCATTTCTCCCCGTCGGATGAAGTGAAGAGCTGCACCTGGAATCCGGCCGCGTTTGCGCCTTTCCGGTATTTCTCGATGTTGTATGAAAGATTGAGATGTGTGATGATTTTGGAGGGATCATCATTGGCGAGGCATGTCATTACGCTTACGCCACGGGTGCCGTTAGCCACGGTTGTGGTCAGACCGCCTATGGCGCGGTCCGGTGAGTCCGCCCCGAAGTTCCAGGTGCCGTTCTTGGCATTGGAGGCGAGACTGACGCCCCCGGTGTACATTACTTCGGACGATGCGTCCGACCAAGGACTCACACGACGCGGCGCGTTCAGGTTGCGGTCGACTTTCCATCCTTCGGGAAGAGTGAGCGTCGGTGTCCCGTCTTGCCACATCGAGTCGAAATTCTCACTGACTGCGGGCTGCGATGCCGTCAGTCCGATGGCAGCAGAGGCGACCGGAGCGGAAAAGATTCCGGACGCGGCCGTCGCGATTGCCATGATCAGAGTTTTTGCTTGATTCATGATAAATAGGTTTATAATAGTTTTGCGAATTCGGATAGCTTCCGGGAGGGAAGCACGCCGCAAAATTATCGCCTGACGGTCATAAATCAAGGCTTTCCCATGTAAATGTAGATTGGTTTTATTGGTAATGAATTGATTTACAGTTATATGTGTGTTGGTTAAGATTGGAATTATGTAGATGCCGTATTGCCTTTTTCAAGCGATGAAAGAGCCGCTATTTCAGCTTCGAACGACTCTCGGTCGATAGCGCGGTTGCGCATCTGGGTGCGATAGTTATACACGGTAGATTCGGAGCAGCGTAGAAATCGGGCTATCTCTCCGCTTTCGCCGATGCCAAGCCACACCAGGGCATATATGCGCAGTTCGGTGCTGAATCTGTCGGAAGAAGGATACCTCTCTTCTTCACGTAACAGTCCGTTAAGAGTGTCTATGAAACCCGGATAAAGAGAAAGGAAGGCTTTGTCGAAATTCTCGAAAAATTCCGATATTTCCTGATTGACATAACGTGAAGAATTGATGGCTTTGGTGACAGCGGCAAGATTACCTTTGGCGGCGATTTTGCCGAGTTCCGCCCGGAATGACTCCATCTTCCGAAGATAACTGAGACATAACTCCATGAAAGAGGTGATATATTGCTGCTTCACGCGGCTTTCTTCGGCAAGTTTCCTGTTCAGGCCGGTCATGGATTCATTGGCTTTAAGCAGACTTTCATTTGATTTGACAAGAGCGAGAGCACTCTCGTTAAGCTGACGGTTCTTGCGTCTGACAAGCAGGAATGCTATGAGAGCTCCGATGGCGGCACAGACTATGATGAGTGTGATTACTGTTATCCGCATGTTGTGCCGGTGTCGGTGATGGGTATAGGCACTGTCGATCCGGCTTATGGATGAGGCCATTTCCATCTGGCGTTTTGAGGCATGACTTTCGGCGGCGTCGGCCGCACTCCGGCTGATATACCTGTAGGCCCGTTCGGTATCCCCTTTCTCGAGCAGTAACATGGCGAGCTGAGGAAGCGCCCTGTAATTGCGGGAACCCCTCTTCAGATCGGATATGGCCGTGAGAGTGAGATATTTTTCCGCTTCTTCAGATTTATTTCCCGCCATACAGGCCTGTGCGAGAGTATAATGGAGAGAAGCGGCTTCCGGCGAATCGTCATGCAGGCCGGAGAGTTTCTTCAGTATTATGTTTGCTGCCGCTTCCGGATTCTTCATCGCCAGATACCTGTTGGCGGCGATAGCCGTCCTGTCCGGTGCTATTGAAAGAACAGAATCACGGTAGGCCGAGGCGCGCGAAGCGTAGCTTCGGGCCAGGGACTCGTCTATGGAGCGCCGCGCGAGTGTGTTATACNNGTACGCCGAGAACGTAGTATTTCTCGAGTGTGGAATCAGGCATATGTGTCGGATCGAGAGATTCGAAGATCTCCGCCGTCTCTTTGGTCATGTATCCCTGGGTGTTGTAAAGAGAGGCGAGTTTCATTCGGATACGGTCGGCCACATCTGTTTCGGAAGGAAAATCCCGCACGGTCCTGGCCGCTCTGAGCGAATGGTCGAGAGCGCGATGGAGGTCAATCTCCGTGTAGGCCTCGGCGGCTTTAAGATAAGCTTCCGGTTCACCGGGTGTCCCCGCCAGAGAGGCCGCTACGTTGGAAAGACTGTCGGCCGCAGCCTTTGCATGGGAGAATCTGTCGGAATTGTCGCGGACAAGGGCGTCGAGGGTCTGAAGGTCAGCGGAATGTTCGGAAATAGAAGTGGAATTGCCGCCACATGATGCAAGCAGTATCAGAATAAAGATAATTGAGATAAGTCTGTTCATGGTTTTAAGCGAGTCTGCTGCAAAGATACTTTAAGATGGTGAAACTTTTCGCATTTTTTATAAAAATATTAGTAATTTATTCAAACTTTTTTATAATTTTGTCAATGAATCGGCAAAGAGATGTCTATTTCTTTGTAAGCGTTAACCGATTTGAAAAACATTGTAGATGGTTTTGCGGAAGAGTCCGGACATTATTTTTTTATAAAAACAGGGATCAATATACAGTCTGAAAGATTCTACGCTCCATAATATGGGATTTTAGGAGCACGACATATCTGATTCATCTGTGATGTCTATAATACTCGACGGTTTAAAATCTGAAGTTAATCAAAACAAAATTATAAAAACATGAAACGCTTTTTTTCGGCGGTTCTTTTATGGACTGCCATGCTGACCGCAGGTCTGACTGCGGAAGCTATGCCTGACCATCTTTATCTCATCGGTCATGGCCAAGGGAGTGAATCCTGGAAAGTTAATTCTACTTTACCCGAGGGAAGGAAAGTAGAAAACCAAAAAATGTTCGTTTTTGAGAATGTTTCTCTTGGAGATGGATGGGATATGAATGGAAGCCGTGTAGGTTCTTTTGGTTTTATTGTTGATCTTAATAATTCAGGGACTAATCCCTCTCCCAATTATTATGGGCATTCGGATAGCTCGGATAAGGATCTGACCGGCAATGACGCCATTACCAAATATCTCCCGATTGTAAATAATGCAGCGAAAGGTTTTGTTGTCAAGAAAGGCATTTATACCTTAACGGTTGATTTTACAAATGAAAATAACCCCACTCTTTCTCTATGTTCTCCCGATCAGATAACGCCAGGGGGAAGTCAAGAAGACATAGAATATAATGGAAATTTCCCTGATTTTAAATTACGAATAGAAAAAAACGGTTGGGGGGAATTAAGATCATTTAATCGTAATGGTAATGAGTATTCCATAGATGTTTCTGCTTATGAGATTATAGGTAATGGGGTGAGCAGATTCAAGATCAGCACCATGGATAATGAATGGTCGAGTAATTTTGGATATAGTGGCGATACAAGTGAATTAACTATACCGTTTGCTGTCAAAGGAGAATTCAGGGGGGATGGTAATAATCCTGAATGTCAAGAAAATTGGGGAGATTTTACTATTAAATTCTGGTATAAAGGCGATGGTGAGGACAAGGCTCCTATATTGTATTTCCTGCCACGTAACTATACCGGTGAACTTCCGAATGTTTCAGTTCCTAAACCTGCGGGGATAACCGGGACGCTACCGGTGCTGTATATTAATGTGTATACAGATGCAAATAAAACTGTTTTCAATAATGAAGTAATCGATTATAATTTAGATCATAAGAATTATTTCTCAAATGCGGATTATTGGCTTGAGATGAATGGTGTCGACTGGATGGATGGTGCTGAAGATATAGGTTCGAGAGAAGCCCCCCNNTCACTCGAAATCAAGGCTCGCGGAAACTGGACACGACAGGGATTTGTAAAGAAGCCTTTTAAATTGAAACTTGGCGACAAACAGTCTATGCTCGGTCTGAGTAAGAGCAAACACTTTGCTATTCTTGCACATGCCTATGACGATAAGGGATATCTCCGCAATTACATAGGTTTCAATCTTGGAAAACGTATTGGACTTCCATGGACACCTTCACAGCAACCTGTTGAGGTAGTGATAAATGGAGATTATCGAGGTCTTTATTTTCTGACAGAATCGATAAGAGTAGAGAAAGATCGCATCAATATTGAAGAACTTGAGGATAATGCCGATGATATGGCTCAAGTTACCGGAGGATATGTCATAGAATTTGATAATTATTCGGATGAATCTGTCTGGGCAAGAACAGATGGTAATGCGGTCTGGCATGACAATCATAACTTCCCGGTTTACCTGACGCCTGACACCCCGGAAACATATTCCGATGTGCAACGGACTTTCATTCATGAGCAGTTCAATAAGATGCATGATCTTGTAGGCGCTCACAACAGTGGATTGTGGAGCTATCTCGATCTTGACGATGCTGTGCGATATTATCTCGTAGAAGAACTGATAAGCCACTATGAGGCATATCATGGTTCGACATACCTGTTCCGCGACAGAGGAGAAGACCAGAAATGGCATTTCTCACCGCTTTGGGACTGTGGACACGCCTTTGAGGGCGGTACTGAGAACTATTTTTATGATTCTCAGAATTCTATGGGAAACACTTGGATTCGTTGTATGAAAGATACTCGGGAATTCGATGAGAAACTTAAAGCTACTTTTAAATGGTTTATGTCATCGGAATATAATGGTCTGATGAATGATATAGATGAATATTGCAATATTATAGCTGAAGCTGCAAAATCAGACCATGCGCGTTGGGGAAATGCCGGAGTCCCCAATACTACTTGGACTCCTACTGTCGTACAAGATAATTCTAATATGAATAGTAAAAAGGAGTTTGTAAAAAATTATCTGAACGCCAAGATCGAATGGCTCAAAGGCCAGTGGGGCGATTTCAGCGACCGGATTTATCCTGAGCCTGAACGCGACACAACACCGGCTGCAGAACTTGACCAGAAATATAAGGACGCGCTTCCTAAGGAATATGTATGGCATGACAGTTTCAATACAACTGTAGAAGATACACATGGAGAAGGAGAAATATGTCTCGGCAATCTTGCTACCGAAGAAGCCCGCGCCAATATCAATCTCGACAAGACAGAGTTCAGTTTCCCGGTAGACGAGAGAGTATGGGGTGACAATCCGGAACCTTCGGTAAGACTTGCCGAGAACGGAGATATCATGCTTACCGCGCCGGTGCCTGCAATCTATAATGTTATTCTGACCATGAAAGAACACAAGGAAGGCGACAAAACTTTCAAGAAAACAACCATCAACCGTCAGGTGACCGTGAAACCGACGTTCAGAAATTTCATTATGGGCAAGAGTTGCGAGATGGACCTGGACAGAAATGTCATTACAGTATGGACCGGAGAACCCTGGGGCATAAAACTGTGGTCGCCCTTCGGCGGTGATCCTTACGCAGACATCGCGGGATTCGATGAACTCTACTATCGTGTGCACTACGCAGACGGCCGCAGGTCCGCTCCGGCCAAAGCTGAATCCGCATATCCTTACGATATGACAAAATATGATGCGGCGACAGGTATTGACCTGAATTATGCCGACGGACTCGAGATGGCGGTAAAAGTGAATGGCGCCACATCGGACAAGCAGGATTTCACATTCAGTTTTGCAGGCGGAAGCATCGTGACAGGTATCGATGGCGTCGAGGCTGACGGCGAAGATGTCAGCGTGCGTTATTTCGACCTGAGCGGTGTCGAGATCAAGGCTCCGACAGAGGCCGGTGTATATATTCGTGTGGCAGACGGCAAAGCCTCCAAAATAACAGTCAGATAACTTGAGTGTATTATCTCGGTTTAAGAATATGACAGCTTTTGACAGATTAAGATCAGCAGTGGCGATTCGGGCATTGGTAGTTGCCGGAGTCGCCACTCCGTTTATGAGTGTGGCTGAGGACATTCCCGAAGATTATCCGGCCAATTATGCGAAAGCTCCTCGCTTCAATGCGCTCGTCTATTATTCGGACAAGGCGGAGGAGGCCCATGTGCAGTTTGCTGAGCAATCACTGCATTTCATCCACAAACTTTCATATGGCGAGGGTTTCACTTATCGCATTGTCACCTCGCTTGCGTCCGAGAAAGACAGTCTTGAGAATTATGATGTAGTCATAGCGCTCAACACTATGCCGACAGATAAGGATGAACGCGAAGTTTTTCAGGCATATATGACGCAAGGAGGTGGCTGGGTAGGATTTCACGCCTCCGGCTACAACGATATCAATACGGACTGGCCGTGGTTTAACGAGTTTCTTGGTGCCGGAACATTTTACTGCAATACGTGGCCTCCGCAACCGGCATTGCTTCAGGTCGAGGCTTCAGACCATGACGTGACACGCAATCTTCCGGAGGCATTTGTGGCACCGGCGTGTGAATGGTATCAGTGGAATCCTTCGCCGAGGAAAGACGGTGATGTCAGAGTGTTGTTTTCGTTGTCGCCGCGCAACTATCCGATAGGACTGAAAGATGTGGTCAGTTTCGGAGATTTTCCGGTTGTCTGGACCAATACGCGTTACCGTATGATCTATCTCAACATGGGGCATGGAGATGAGGAATACACTGACGCAACGCAGAATCTGCTTTTTGTAAACGCGCTGCGCTGGATAGTGAGCCGATCACCGGAAGGCGATCCCTTTGTCAGAAAATAGAGAGTTCGGAAATTTATCGTCTTGCAAGGTTGCGGCACCGACGAAAGTCACAGGGGCGCCCTGAACGGTGTCTCACTGATAAGATGAATATTGCTTTTGGTCGGGCTGCTCAGTTCTCCTCCGATGCATAATTGACGAAAAGAGGATTCTGTATATAGACATGTTTGTTGTCATCGGATATGACTACATTGTTCAGACCGCCGTATATGTTCTGAAATATTAGATCTGTAAGGTAGCTGTAGCCATAAGCCGCCCCAAATTAACTTTTATTTTGAAACACTCTCTAAAACTATAGGCAAGTGTGGGCTTGGTTTAATTGTATTGTCAGAAGTTGTTAAAGAACGTTATGAATGTCATGTCGGAGGGCATGCCCAGTTTCGCGCGCAGACGTTGTCTCGCTTTTTTTACGGAGTCGGGCTGGATATTAAGCAGCTCCGCAATATGTTTTGTCTCAAGTCCCATGCTCAGAAGGGAGGCAAGCCGCAGTTCCCCCGGCGTCAGTGTCGGATAGGATTTTATGATGTTTTCCTTAAAACCGGGACGGACTTTTGTAAAAAGTATCTCGAACCGTTCCCATTTGTCGTATTTTCCCGTTTCTATATCATTCCGGAGAGTCTTGATCTGTTCGGGAGAGAATGTCAGGTGTTCCGCATCGGGGCTGGTCGCTGTCGGCTCGCTTACGTTTCCGGAATGACTGGATTTTCCTGATCGTATTCTCCAGACGATAGCGCTGGCCGCTCCGACAGCTATGACAATGATTATCATCCGTGACGTATCGGAGTGGCGATCGGTTTCTTGTGTGTCGCGGGCCATAAATGACTCCATTCTGGGATCAGTGGATTTCAAAGTCATTTGTCGCCCCTTTTCATAGGCAATGTTCGCTTCTTCCATTCCGTGGAGAGAATATTCAAGTTCGGCAGTTCGTTCCTTATTGCCTGTCAGACGGTAATAGGGAATAAGTTCCCGTGTCATTTCCATGGCATACGGAGTTTCGTCATTTAGAGCGGTTTCAATCATTACGGCATATGTCGATGCAGAATCCATCATGCCTTTCCCCAGGAATCTTTTTAGTCTGTATGTGCGGTAAAGCCAGAGTGCCGGATGTCTGTCGTTACCTTCTTCCGTAAGTCTTTCATAGCGACGGGCATTCTCAAGTGCCAGGGTGTCACTCCGTAATCTGTATAGATCCGCGCCTATCATCAAGCCTACAGGAGGCACTGCAGCGATCATGACAGTGTCTTTTTTAAGAGAGTCAAGCGCCTGGACATAACCGTCATCATTTTTGCCCCTTCTCAGGCCGAGAACGTTTATAGTCATCAGTGCCCGGAGCACGGGGAGCGAATCGGGAACGAATTTTGCCGCTTCTCCGAGATAACGGCCCTGCGCATCGTCATCCCATACATAGGCATAGATCATGTTCAGATCGAAGAGAGCCTGCATGATATGAAGACTGTCATTAGCTTCGGCCAGTGCGGGCAGAGCTCCGAAAAGAAGGTTTGCCTTGCGCTCGATGTCATCATCGGGCAATGCACGTGACAGATCCAGACCTATGCGGGCCCTGAGATAAGGCGATTTCATGGAGTCTGCCATAGTTAAGGCTATAGAGTCCCTGCGTGCGGCACGTTTGTAATCACAGCTGATCGCCGCAAGACGCCCTCGTGACCATTCCGCTATATCGCGATAGCCTCCTTTATCGGCAGTTTTTTCCAACTTAAGGAGGATGGGACGCTGACTTTCCGGATCGGAAAATCCCGTCTCGTCTACCGCGTCGGCAATGGTGAGCAGCGAGTCAATATCAGCACATCCCGTATTCCATAAACGGTCATGCCGATTGTCGTGGCGTAGGCACCCGGGAAATATAAGAAATATGACGGCGGCTGTCATGAGGCGGATAATAACGTGCGGATTCATGGCGCAAATTTAGTAATTATTCTGCATATAAAGGGGATTCCGGGGGTACATGGGGGCTATGTACCCTTTTTGTACCCGTGTTATTATTGCCCTTATTTATAGAGGGATTGTAATTTTGCGGCCGAATCAAACAAAATAGAGAATAATGAGAAAAAAGAATTGGACTGTGACGCTTGTGGCTCTGCTTGGTTTTCAGGCGGGAGGAGCCGTTGCGTCGGCAAAAGACTATGTGGTGGATGAGACAGACATAAAGATAACGTATGCCGTCAATACCACGGATCTTATAGCGAGGGTCAAGAAAGTCGAGACGGTATACCTCAGCAAAAGACAGAGCGTCGAGATACCGAAGACTCTGAAATATAAATCGGGGAGCAAAACCTACAATCTGACCGTGACCAAGATCGNNTGACAACGCTTTCGAGCACATAGATTACAAGACCATAAAACTTCCCAACACGATCACTCATATCGGCAAGCGCGCGTTCGCCTATACCTCGTCGACGGAGATAAATGTACCTTCGCAGTTGCAGAGCATAGGGGAAGAGGCATTTGCCTACAGCGACATCAGGAGCTTCAATATTCCCGGGACCGTCACATATATAGGGCCGTATGCTTTCTGGGCCGCTCCAATCACGTCAGTGTCATTTCAGGAATCAGACGCACCGCTGTCGATAGGTGCCGGCGCCTATTGCGGTGCGGCAGTCAGGGAAGTGACCTTGCCGGCCAGACTTGCAAGTCTTGGGGCAAGGTCTTTCTGTATGTGTGGGAGTCTTGAGTCATTTACCATGTCGTATTGCGGTATTACTAAAATTCCCGAACAATGTTTCCACAGCAGCGAGTTGCTGAGAAATGTGAATCTGCCTTCCAATATCTCTGAAATAGGGGAAAACGCATTCTGGCGCTGCTATTCGTTGTCGGATATAGTATGGCCGACAGCGCTCAAGACGATAGGTGATGAAGCTTTCAGCGATTGTAATTTTAAAGGTATATATTTCCCGGCAGGTCTCGAGTCCATCGGGGAGTATGCTTTCGAGAGCAATGATGATCTCACCATCATATCTTTTCCTGTATCGTTGCGCAGTATAGGCCAATACGGATTTCTGAGATGTGATCGACTTAGTAGTGTCAGTTGTGATGCGATTGTGCCTCCGGCTACTGTGTCTCCCGTATTTTCAGATGTCTCGCATGTGCCTCTCGTAGTGCCGGCACAGTCGGTCGAGGCGTACCGAACGGCGCCGGACTGGCGAAACTTCAGTTATGAAGATTACCCGACAGGTGTTGAAGGGGTGATGTCTTCTTCAGACGACCGTACGGAATGGTATGATCTCAATGGCAGGCGCCTGGAAAAGAGACCGACAGCCGGAGGAATATATATTCGAAAGACACCGCTCTCCACGGAGAAACATATAATCCGGTAATTTCGGAGATTCGGAGCATGTGTTTCAATTATGGTCAGCGTTCGAATCTGTCGCCGGGTGGACTGAAGGAAATATGACCTGCCGTCAGACCGACCATATTGACAAAATTACCGATTTTTGTCAATCCGCATAAAATTCAGATGTGGATTCTGAAATAGTGAAAAATGTGCCGTGTCATGCAAGAAACGGATGTTTTTGCCGTCTGATATAGGGATAGGGATATGACCGGGAAACGTCAGGTTTTCCGGATGCTCTGTATTGACTATTGCAATATGCAGAAAAACAGTAAGATATGGCAAAACAGTTCGGTATTATTTTCGGGTGTCTGCTGGTCGGCGAACTGCTGGCACTCGTGCCGGGACTCAATATTCCCGGCAGCATACTCGGTATGCTTGTCCTGACGGTGCTTCTCGAAAGGGGAGTGGTGCGTCCGGAGTCGATAGCGCCGGTATGCCGTTTCCTGATAAAGAACATGGCATTTTTCTTCGTACCTCCCGGTGTGGCGCTGATGCTTTATTTCGATATTATCGCGGCCGAATGGGTGCCTATAACCGTGGCGACCGTCGTGAGTATATTTCTTGTACTTGTGGTGACGGGCCGTCTTTATGAGTTTCTTCACAAGTATTATAAAAAACACCGCTGATTGACATGGATATCCTGCAACTGGCAAGAAGTGAGCTTTTTCTTGTCACTCTGACATTTCTGCTGTTCTGGCTGTTTTCGCAGCTGCAGTCGCGTACGGGAATAGCGTTGCTTAATCCGATGGTGCTGACCATAGCGGGTCTGATAATATTCCTGCGTGTGTCAGGCATCTCTTATGAAGAATATTACGGGAGCGGACGCCTGATAGAATTCTGGCTCAAGCCTGCCATCGTGGCTCTCGCGCTTCCGCTCTATAGCGAACTGAAGCATATACGGCGTCAGCTGATGCCGCTCTTGCTCGCCGAACTTGCGGGTTGTGTGGTCGGCATAGTCTCTGTAGTGATAATAGCGGGCCTGCTCGGTGCCGGCGAGGAAGTGGTCCGTTCTCTCGCGCCCAAGTCGGTATCGACCCCTATCGCTCTTGAGATCTCCCGGCAGATAGGCGGTATTCCGGCGCTTACATCGGCTATAGTAGTCGTTGTCGGCATGATCGGGGCCGTGACGGGATTGCGCATGATGACATGGGGACGCGTCAAGAGTCCGGTGTCGCGCAGTCTCAGCATGGGTACGGCGGCTCATGTGATGGGGACAAACCGTGTGAGTGAATATGGCGAGCGTTTCGGTGCTTACGCCACTCTGGGCCTTATCATCAACGGCATACTGACAGCGTTTCTTGCCGATCCGCTTGTCGATCTGGTGTATGCCTCGGGCCTTGTGGGATAATGCCGCTCATGCAGTGCGTGCCTTGCTTCGCGTCACAAGAAACACTCCTGAAAATATCATTATGACGGCCAGGGTATTGATCGCAGTGAATCTGCCGAGACCGGCCCAGACCGCTACAAGAGTCGCGATGACCGGCTGCACGTAATTGTACATTGCTGTCACGGTGGGGCGCAGGTTCTTCTGCCCGACAGGCAGAAGCAGGTAGCTGAGAAATGTGGGCCCGATTACAAATGCCACCGCTCCCCATGTCACTATGGGAGGAGCCGCGCTCCAGTCTATAGCCGACAGGTCATCGTATGTGAAAGGAATCACGCATATCGACGAGTATGTGAAGAGCCATTTCATCAGTGTGACGGGCGAATAGCGTGCGATCAGTCTTTTGAAGAATACGAGATAGCAGGTGAAGGAGAGCTGGGCGCATATCACCAGCAGGTCGCCCGCAGTATTGCCTTCTCCTCCGGCCGAAGTGCTCCCGATGATCAGTACAAGTGCGCCGACATAACGCCCAGTATCCACGAATAGAAGTAAGGCATTGCACAAATGTTCATGACCGGTTCCTTATAATCGACGATACCGTCTACTTCATCGGCGGCTCAATCAAGGATCTTGGCAAGAAGATTGTCGCATTCAGTCAGATGCACCAAAATCCGGATGACATTCTTTCAAAACTGAGATAATCCTATACGAATATCTTTAAGGTCACAAATTGTGACCTTGAAAGACACCATCGAAAAGCTCTGCTTCGGCAGGGCTTTTTCTGTCATGAGGCTTCATAATCGGCTGTGATAGTCGATGAGTGGTAGTGAGCTACCATTGGGATACCACTCAAATCGGGTATTAAAAAGATATTCAATGTCGCAGCCATTGTCGGAGCTTCACTCGTCAATGGCAAGGTATTGGGTTACACCGCAGAGTTTCCCTACGACAAGCGCACAATCCTCTACTTCGATACCGAAGCCCGTATCATTGTCAGAAGATAATGGAGCGAGCCTTGCGACTGGCGAAACTGCTGACCGACATTCATCCGGAATATCTAAAGTTTGCCGCGTTGCGCCAGCTTATACCCACATTGCGTCTTGATGTTATTGAACAGGCGGTAATCAACACTCCGGGTGTAGGACTTGTAATCATCGACGGTGTACACGACCAGTTAAGAATATATAAAAACACCCAACTTTACAAGATTTGGGTGTAAAATTGGGTGTAGATACAACAAAAGCCTGATAATCAGGCTTTATTGCGGAGAGAGAGGGATTCGA
>DAAV01000031.1:302-3199 GCA_001701295.1 Bacteroidales bacterium H10 | reverse complement strand
GCAATCGACCACTCTGCCATCTCTCCTTGGTCTTTCGGATTGCAAAGTTATAAACTTTTTCTGAATTTTCCAAATTATTTCCGCCACCGGCAGTAAAAATTCATTATTTCATGACAGACGGGACTTTTTCTTTGGCTTTCTTTCTGATAAAGCGGTATAGAAGCGGTGTGTGGCGGGGCAATCCGGCTGCCGGCGTATAGACTTTATCGAATTCATAGCCTTCAGATTGGAACTCAGGCAGATATTCCTCCGCATCTTTCTCACCGATCAGAAGATATCCCTTGTCGGGACTGGATTTACGGAAATTGCGGATCCGGTCGCCGAGATAGAAGTTTATTTCAAAGAAATGCATGGGGTTGCCTTTGGCCTCCTCTGCCATAGACATAAATTCGTAAGTATCCGATTTCATGTCCGGATAGAGGAGCGCCATCTCAGCCGTCATACCCTTGACGGATTTGGCCTGCAGCACGGCCGGCTGATAACATCCGCTGATCGAGATATAAAGCGATACGACAAGTAAGGCTGTGGATACGGGCAGAGAGCCGTGTCCGACTTTATTGCGTACTTTATACCACCATATTATCGAGCAGACGGGGGCGACCGCGGCCCATATCCAGCTTCCGATGCCTCCGAAATCTCTGAGAGAATGAAGCATGGCAGCGTTTTGCGCAGCATGTTTCCCATGTCCGAAGAGGGAATCGGGTACCAGTCCGCATTTTATGGATATGTAGGCTGCGAAGAGAACTATTCCTATGACAGCTATAAAATCCCCATATCCTCTTACGCTGCCTGGTCTCCGGTGTGACATCCACATCAGCATGCGGGCAAGGAAGTATGCCAGGAAAGGATAAAGGGGCATCAGATACACACTCCTTTTGCTGGCGGGAATACAATAGAATATGAAAATAACAATCACTGCGGTAAGCGCCAGCAGAGTCCGCGGTGAAGTCTCTCGCAGCCAGCGGCGCAAGCGCCCGGATATGTCATGCAGCCGGCCCGCTATCTCCGAATATGCATGGCGCGGTATGACAAACAGGGCTATGACGGCAGTTATGGTCCATGGCAGGAAGCCTGCGAGAAGGGTGACTATGTTGTAATACCAGGGATTGAGATGTGATTCATATGCCATAGTTCCCGTCATGCGTCCGAAATTCTCTTCCATCACAAGATCGAGGAATTCCTTGCCGCCCTGCTGATATGCCGCCAGATACCAGCATAGCGGAAGTATGAGCGACAGCACGCCCCATAATGACAGCCATATGAATGCCTTGAAAAACGGAACTCCCCGCAGCAGCATGAATATGCCGGCGGTAAGACAAGGGATGATAATGCCGACGGGTCCTTTGGTCAGTGTGGCTGCGCTCATGAGGAGTATCGCGATTACGGGGAAACCGCGCATTCCCCTTTCCCACCATCGGAACAGAGACACTATCGCTCCCACTGTCAGAGCCGTGAGCATCATGTCGACCCGGCAGTTCATTCCGGCCCTGTAGATCTCGAATGCCGTGAACATCAGCAATGCCGTGCCCAAGGCCGTCTTATTCTGAGACTTCTTTGAAAAAAACAGGAATATTGTGGCCGTCATTGCTATCAGGGCTATCGCCGATGGCAGACGGGATGTGTATTCATTGACAATGCCTCCGTTCAAAAGCAGGCTCACCGCCGCTATGCACCAGTGCAGAAAGGGCGGCTTGTAAGGAATCTCGCCTCCGTTGTTGGTGGGAAGTATCCAGTTTTCCTGTTCAAGAATGGAGAAAGCCACTACAGCCTCGCGCGGCTCTCCCTTGGTATTGAAGTCGGCGATGCCCAGAAAAGGGAGGAGCGCCAGACCGCATATGGCTAACAGAATCAAGACCGTTTTGCGGCGTGAAGTGACAAAATGGAAATCAATCATCCTGATTATATAAGATTATACACAATATTTACGCCAAAATGATTAAAATATTGGAAAATTAAAGGAAACTTTTTTTGCAGATAAGCATATTATTATTATTTTTGCTCCGAAATCTAATACCAATTTACCATGAGTAATACCCCACTTTATCCTCTCGGTCATGTCGGCGAGATTCCGACGGAAGTGACCCCCCTGTCGGACTGCGATTTTCTGTATGTCGTGGACCGTACGAAAGACAGTTTTACCTTTCCGGTGCACCGTCATGCGGAGTTCGAGATAAACTTTGTAGAGAACTGCGCAGGTGCGCGTCGTATAGTCGGCGATTCGGTCGAAGAAGTAGGAGATTTTGATCTTTGCATAGTCGGTCATGGCGTCGAACACGGATGGGAGCAATATGACTGCCACAGCGGATATATCCGTGAGATCACCATACAGTTCCCGGTCGACATATTTGGAAACGAGATGTTACGCCGCACACAGATGCAGTCGGTCAAGACTCTGCTCGACAATGCGGCCAAAGGCGTGGCGTTCCCTATGTCGAGCATCATGAAAGTGTATCATCTCATCGAGGAGCTTCTGAACGCGCCCTCGAGTTTCTATCAGATGATGAAGCTCATCGAGATCCTGCATGTCATGGCCATCGACCCCAAAGGCCGTCTGTTGTCAAGCAGCAGCGAGGCCGGCCTGGTAAACCAGTCTGTCAGCAATGCGCGTCTGAAGAAGACTCAGGAATACATCGCCGCCAATTTCCGCAATGAGATCCGCCTCAACGATCTTGCGAAAATGGCAGGTATGTCTCCTTCGTCTTTCAGCCGTTTCTTCAAACTGCGCACCGGCCGTTCGATCTCCGATTACATCATAGGCATACGCTTAGATGTGGTTTCGCGCGATCTGGTCAGCACACGCACTCCGATCGCCGACATATGCTTCAGTTCGGGATTCAACAACGTGTCTAACTTCAACCGCATATTCAAGAAAAACAAAGGCTGTACGCCCAAGGAAT
>DAAV01000031.1:0-282 GCA_001701295.1 Bacteroidales bacterium H10 | reverse complement strand
TGTTTTCGGGTGCCCCGGCGCTGCCTGCCGGCACCGTGTAGATAATAAAAGCTCCGCATCACTGGCGACGCGGAGCTTTCATTATAATAGAGATTCCTTGTTTTAGAGTTTCGGGCCGGCCTCGGCGAGCTTCTTGCCGACTTCGTTTGTCTCGAACTTCTTGAAGTTGTTGATGAACATTTCGGCGAGTTTCTTGGCTTTCTCGTCCCATTCCTTGGGATCAGCGTAAGTGTCGCGCGGATCGAGGATGCCGGTGTTGACGCCGGGGAGCTCTGTCGGGAT
>DAAV01000110.1:587-8021 GCA_001701295.1 Bacteroidales bacterium H10 | reverse complement strand
CAAGTTGCGACATTTATAAACAGTTTCTTAAAATTCAACCGAGAGCCTCACATTAAATTGACGTCTCGTCAGATATTTCGGGACGGCATATTGGATATTGTTGACATCCGTGACCCAATAGTAGCTGCTTACATTGGCGATATCAAGAAGATTGAACACATCCACACCGAGAACGACACTCTTGAAATGCCTCAGGAAATTTTTTGGAGGTTCCTGATCGGAAGGAGCTCCGACAAACTGCCAGCTTAATCCGATATCAAGACGTTTATATGCGGGAGCCCTGAAATAACTTACCGACCGGCTCGTATGAGGAGGTGTCATGGTGAGTCCATCCGAGAAAACACCTCTGAGACTGAACTTCAGTTTAGGAAATTTCGGGAAATAATCAGTAAAATATGCAGTGACAGAATATCTCTGATCGCTGGGAAGAGGCACCTTCTTTCCATTCAGATCCTGCTGGGTTTTCATCAGAGAAAAACTTATCCAGGAATCACTGCCCTCAACAAATTGACCGAAAAGTTTAAAATCAAGCCCCATTGTGTAACCTTTGGAATCGTTTTGTCCCGAATAACTGATTTTAAGATTATCATATTCATATGAAATAAGATTCGTAAGGTTCTTATAATATGCCTCGCCAGTCAGTTTGAAAGGACGGTTCATCGCCCGGAATGTGTAATCCGCGCCTACGATGACCTGAATACTCCGTGGAGACTTTATATTTCTGTTCAGCTGAATGATACAGTTACCGTAGTCATCCTCTACCATTTCACGGTATTCTTTATAGAATGGAGACTGATAATAAAGACCGGCGCCTATTCTGTAATACCAATTGGGATAATTGACCGGATTGATCGAGAAATTCAACCGGGGTGAGACAAGAGACTCTTTGTTGAAACTATTATATGAGAAACGGATACCTCCGTTAAGAGTCATATAAGCAAAATTATTGCTCATATAGACTGCATCTTCTATGTATGCATGAAATCTGTTTACGTCGATATTCTGTCGGGAACTGAGATTATAGACAAGATGCACTCCCTCCGGCAAGGTAGGCAAAGAATAACCGGCGGAATCACGCCATTCCCATTCCTTGGTCCTGTCATGAAATTTCTCTCTTTGAAAACCAATTCCATAACTGAAATTATTTGCACGGAATTTAGTTGTTCCCTTGAATGAAACCTGAAAAACGGATGTTTTCAGTCTATTGCGGGAATGTTCCAGATATTTGCCGACGCCGAGTTCACCACCAACGCCGTCAGCACCGGATGTACCTGCCTGATTGAGCCAATATTCTCCGGAAATATCATAAGTTACCAGCTCATTCGACAAAAAACCCGCCACACCGAGAGTAAAACTTGTGGCTTTATTGTGACGATAGGTCGCCTGCAATGATCCGAGATAGGTCTCGAACTTGTCTTTTTCTTCACCATCAAAGAATACAGTAAAATTCTTGGCATCCTCCGATGTTCCAAATGTCGTCTCGCGGTCCTGAGGTTTGAAATTAAAATGATTCAGAGAAATGTTGCCAAGCAAATTTATAGTCCACCGTTCGCTCGGCTTGTAATTCATGTTTGTCTGAAAATCGAAGAAAGTAGGATCATACTCTCCCTTTGTGTCCATAGTGGAGAGAAGGGAGGTATTCTTCTTGAATCTTATACCCGACAACTGAGTAAATTTACCGGAATTGCTTCCTATCGTGGCGGAAGCACCCATGAGACTTGCGGAGACCGCTCCTTCAAAAGCCTGAGGCTCCCTATAGGTTATATCAAGCGCCGATGACATTTTATCCGCATATCTTGCAGGAAATCCTCCAGAAGAGAATTTGATATTTCCGACCATGTCCGGATTGATGACACTCAGTCCCTCCTGCTGGCCGCTACGCACAAGCTGAGGACGATATAATTCCATTCCGTTGATATAAACAGAATTTTCATCGAATGAACCGCCACGGACAGAATATTGTGAACTCATCTCGTTTGACGAGTTGACACCGGGCATCGTAGTGATCATTGCCTCGACACTTCCTCCCGAGACATCGGGCGACAGTTTGTAACTTTCTGTGTTCAGCGTCTGCATTCCGTTGGAGTTCTGCCTATAACCGATCACCTCTATTTCGCGTAAATCCACGTCAAGAGGATATAGTCTTATATTCAGTGTAAGGTCGCCTTTGGGATTGACCAGTTTGTGATGGACAGTCTTGAATCCTATGCAACTATAGATCATCTCTATAGTATCTTTCTGAGCCACAGAAAGAGTATAGTTACCTTTCAGATCAGTATTGGTTCCTATAGCGGAATTGGCTACACGCACTGTAGCGAACTCGACCGGCTTGTCCTCGCTGTCGACAACTTTGCCGGAAATTTTGACATTGTCAGCAAAAATGTTTTCACAGCAACAAGACAATACCAACAATATGAGAAATGCAGTTTTTTTCATCAAATTAAAAACGTGATACGGCATGCATTATTATTTTATCGGCCTTCAACTTCCCAAATATTGAATCATTCCGGAAATAGGCTCAATAATATTCCTATAATAATTTTATATGAAAATATATGGGTAAAATTAAACCAAATTGTTAATTTTGCAAAAAATTACCGCTAATCGAATCAATTCATATTCCATTATGATAAATTTGGCGTTATAATTGTTATAATTAAAACCATCTGAATATCCTGTTCCGCACTGTGTCATCAGGCGGATATATTCGGATGTTTCCAAGTTAAATCATTCCATCTGAAACAATTCAACCATAATATGACAAACCTGACTAACGTAGGAACGGAATACTCTTCAGATCTGACAGATCATCTTGAATCCACAATCATAGATGCAATCCATGATCGCAAAGGGAAAAAAATTATAGACATTGATTTCAAAGGTCTCGAAACAGCACCAGCCCGCACATTCATAATTTGTCAGGGAAATTCCACATCCCAAGTCTCGGCGATTGCTGACAATATCAGAGAGGAAGTACGTAAACGCCTTGATGTCAAACCATATAATTATGACGGCTACAAGAATTCACAATGGATCGTGATCGATTACGGGAACATAATCGTACATGTCTTTCTGCCCGATGTCCGTCAGTATTACAATCTGGAAGATCTATGGTGTGACGCGCCCCACAAGGAAATTCCGGATTTAGACTAATTTTAATGTTATCTGTACAAACATTCATATATTTTCCAAATAACCCGACATATGAAAATGCTTAAGCCAAACAAAAGCAGAAACCAGGATAAGAGACCACTCTTCAATATGTATTGGATGTACGGTCTTATAGCTCTGTCTTTACTTGCTTTATATTATTTCCAAGATGGATCGCAAACCAAAGATGTCGATTGGTCGGATTTTGAAAAAGCTGCCCTATCCGGAGATATGGATAAGATCATGATTTTCTCGCAAAACGGAACTGCAGAGGGTTTCCTCACTAATCAGGGAGCAAAGAATCAGAATTTCGATATGTCACCACATATGACAGGTGACAAGAAAATAAGGACCACTATCCCCTCTTCCGACAAAATTCAGGATAAAATCGACGGATGGAATGAGAAACTTGCATCCGAAGGCAAACCCCAGATCAAAATCAACTACGAGAAGGGAAGCGACCTTATGAAGGTCATATGGTATTTTGGTCCCATTATTCTCATCATAGTCGTAATGGTAATAATGTCCAAGCGCATGACGGGGGGTGCCGGTGGTGCGGGTGGAATATTCAATGTAGGGAAATCGAAAGCTACAGTCTTTGATAAAAATAACGGCACAAACGTGACATTCAAGGATGTCGCCGGTCTCGCCGAGGCAAAAGTAGAGATTGAAGAAATCGTTGAATTTCTTAAAAATCCGCAACGTTATACGGAACTTGGCGCAAAAATCCCCAAAGGGGCCTTGCTTGTAGGCCCTCCGGGTACAGGCAAGACATTGCTTGCCAAGGCGGTTGCGGGTGAAGCGGATGTGCCTTTCCTCTCCGTGTCCGGTTCAGACTTTGTTGAAATGTTCGTCGGTGTAGGTGCCGCTCGTGTCAGAGACCTTTTCAAACAGGCAAAAGAAAAAGCGCCTTGTATAGTATTTATAGATGAGATCGATGCTGTCGGCAGAGCTCGTGGAAGAAATCCGAACATGGGTTCCAACGATGAGCGTGAGAACACGCTCAACCAGATGCTTACCGCCATGGACGGGTTCCAGTCCAATAATGGTGTGATATGTCTCGCTGCAACAAACCGGGCCGACATGCTTGACAAAGCTCTTTTACGACCAGGACGTTTTGACAGGCAGATTTATGTGGATCTACCCGAACTCTCGGACCGTGTTGAAATCTTCAATGTGCATCTACGCAACATCAAATGTAACAGCAAGCTTGATGTCGAGCAACTTGCACGTCAGACCCAGGGATTCTCGGGCGCTGACATAGCAAATGTCTGCAACGAAGCCGCTCTAATAGCCGCAAGATACAATAAGGATTCCGTCGACTGGAACGACTTTATGAAAGCGATCGACAGAATAGTCGGTGGACTTGAGAAGAAATCACGCATTATCACTGACGAAGAAAAGATCGCGATAGCGACACATGAGGCCGGTCACGCCACCATCACCTGGATGACCAAATATGGCAATCCGCTTGTCAAAGTCACAATAGTGCCTCGGGGACGCGCCCTCGGAGCTGCATGGTATGCTCCCGAAGAACGCCAGATCATTCCTACTCAGGCACTGCTCGACACAATGTGCGGACTCCTTGGCGGTCGGGCCGCTGAAGATCTTTTCCTTGGACAGATAGGGACAGGAGCAAGCGATGATCTTGAAAAATGCACCAAGATTGCCCGTTCACTTGTCCTTGTATATGGTATGAGCGACAAATTGCCTAACTTGAATTATAATGATTCTTCAGGTCAGGAAATGGGATTTACAAAACCCTATTCCGCCANNATGCTGAAGTGGTCAGAATCGTAAATGAACAATACGAGAGAGCCAAGGAAATCTTAAGGACATATTCAAAACAACACAATGAGATCCGAGATCTGCTTGTGGAAAAAGAGGTGATTTTCCACGACGATGTCGAAAAAATACTTGGCAAACGCAAATGGAAATCCCGCACTGACGAAATAATCGAAATTAACAAAAAAGAGGAGGCGGATCGCAAAGAGAAGCAGATCGAGAGGGCATCTGATACAAAAAAGGAGGCTCTTTCTAATGAATCGGAAAGTTCTGACGATTTCGATGATGATGCCGGAACACCACCTCCTTTCACCAAAGGATAAGATATTCGCGGATATTGCCATATCCGCGAATATTTTTAGGATTTCGAAAACCCAAATCATAAAATTAGTTTTACAAAATGCGCAATATTGGTCAAAAGTTCTTTTTTTGAGTCCAATATGGAATTTTTCTGCCAAAATTTAGTTAATTTTGTCAGAAGGATCTCTTTTGAGAATTCTTATAAAACTACAGGGAACCGTATCCGCACTTATTAGAAAATACCCTTCAAGGGAGGAGAGGTATATTTCAACCGGAATATACCTGCTGATTATAAAATAAAAAAAGGTATATAATAAATTTTCAGCTCATGATTATCAAAAAGTTTAATGGACTGATATTGCCGGCCATGGCAATAGTTATGTTAGTGCCCTCGTGCAAGGGCAATCAGGACCAGCAGCAACAACAGCAGGCTCCGGAACTCGCCGTTCTTACAGTGAGTGAAGAAAACACCACATTGGAATCGGGTATGCCGACCACTCTTGAAGGAGAGAATGATGTCGAGATACGCCCCCAGATTCAGGGCTTCCTTACCAAAGTGTGTGTGGAAGAAGGTCAGAAGGTATCCAAAGGCCAGACTCTTTTCGTTATTGACCAAGTCTCCCTGCAAGCAGCAGTGGATGCCGCACAGGCTGCCGTGGCTGTAGCTCAGGCCAATGTCAATACCGCCACTACAAACATGAACAATAATAAGATGTTGTTCGAGAAAAATATAATCAGCCAGCCGGCATATCAGACCTCTGTAGATTCATACAACGCTGCCAAAGCCCAGCTGAACCAGGCTATGGCCAATCTGACAAGTGCCCGAAAAAATCTTTCATACTCTGTAGTCACAGCTCCTGCATCTGGCGTTGTCGGCAAGATAGATTTTCGTGAAGGCTCATTGGTATCACCCCAATCGCTTCTTACCATATTATCGAACAACAGTGACATGCGTGCCACATTCTCGCTAAACGAAAAAGACCTTCTCGCCCTGACTGATAACGGCAAACGTTCACTGCAGGAAGCTATAAAGCAGATGCCGTCTGTGACTCTCATACTTGCCAACGGAGAAAAATATCAGTATCCGGGTAAAATCATTTCAATTTCCGGAGTAATAGATCCTTCGACCGGAAGTGCAACAGCAAAAGCTGTCTTCCCTAATCCGGAAGGAATGCTTCACAGTGGCAATACCGGACAGGTAATGATCCCGCATACGCGTTTAAACACAATGCTTATCCCTCAGGTGGCGACATACGAAATGCAGGACATGAAATTTGTATATGTGGTCAATGACAGCAACAAAGTTCACTCTCGCGCCATACAGATAGCAGATGAAAACGATGGCCAAAACTACATAGTCATCGGCGGCTTAAAACCCGGCGAACGAATTGTTACTGAGGGAGTAGGCATATCTGTCAAAGATGACATGACAATAAAGCCAAAAAAATAAGATTCGAAATATTCAGACAAACTGCCGGATTATACCCGCATAACAAATAGAGTTATGAAACTATCAACATTTATAAATCGGCCGGTGCTGTCCACCGTTATCTCAATTTTTATCGTGATATTCGGTGTGCTCGGATTGTTGTCTCTTCCCGTAGAGCAATATCCTAATATTGCTCCCCCCACAATCAGTGTCCGAACCACTTACACAGGAGCTAACGCACAATCAGTGCTCAATTCGGTAATAGTACCTCTTGAAGAGCAGATAAACGGTGCTGAAAACATGGATTACATGTATTCGTCCGCATCTAACAACGGTTCTGCCGAAATCAGTGTCTATTTTAAAGCCGGAATGGACCCTGACATGGCGGCAGTAGACGTACAGAACCGTGTCGCAAAAGCAGCATCCTTTTTGCCTGCAGAAGTAAATCAGGTCGGTGTGACGACTCAGAAAAGACAGTCTTCAATGCTTATGGTGTTCAATGTATACGCAGATGACCCTAAGTATAGCGAGGAATTTGTCGAAAACTACATGGCCATCAACATCATACCTGTCATCAAACGTGTACCGGGCGTGGGAGATGCCATGGTCATGGGTGCCGACTATTCTATGCGCATATGGCTCAAACCTGATATTATGGCCCAATACGGACTTATGCCCACTGACGTTACAGCGGCACTGGCCGAACAGAATATAGAGGCGGCCCCGGGCCAGTTCGGTGAAAACGGGAATCAGTCTTTCCAATATACGAT
>DAAV01000110.1:0-563 GCA_001701295.1 Bacteroidales bacterium H10 | reverse complement strand
AAAGGCACTGCCTTCCGGAGAGATGCTGAAACTTGGAGATGTGGCCGATGTCGAATTAGGACGACTAACTTATGGTTTCCATTCGACTACCAACGGAAAAGTCGGTGTCGCCGCGATGGTGATGCAGTCGGCAGGCTCAAACGCGACTGCCGTTGTAAACCAGATTCAGTCTGAACTCGACAAATTCCAGAAAGAATGTCCTGATGGAATAAAGATTGTGACGACAATGGACGTCAATCAATTCCTTTTCGCATCAATTCATGAGGTTATCAAGACTCTTATCGAGGCATTCGCACTGGTATTCCTTGTTGTTTTCGTTTTCCTTCAGGACTTCCGGTCCACTATCATTCCTATGATTGCAATTCCTGTCGCTCTGATAGGTACGTTCTTCCTGATGAACATTTTCGGGTTCACGGTCAATCTTCTGACTCTGTCGGCACTTGTGCTGGCGATCGCGATTGTGGTGGATGACGCCATAGTGGTGGTTGAAGCCGTGCATGCGAAACTGGATGAAGGATACAAATCTTCGAAAATGGCATCTATTGATGCTATGAATGACATCG
>DAAV01000100.1 GCA_001701295.1 Bacteroidales bacterium H10 | reverse complement strand
TGATGGAGACACATCTCTACCTGACGGATGGATCGTTACCGCAACTCCGGGATATCCCGATGATGTGTGGCATGCAGGTACGTTAGGGCGCGACGGAACTCCTCTCAACGGAGTTTCAGGATTCAAATATGCCTATATTCTCGGGAAAAGGACAGGCGAGAGCGGACATGATTCCTGGCTGTTCAGCCCCTCTCTCGAAATGAAGGCCGGAAAAGAATATACAATCGAATTCTTCGCACTTATGCCTCCTGTAACCGGCGATGACATTATGGAGAAACTGCAGGTCTGCATCTGCTCCGGAGCAAGTGCCTCCAAAACTGTCAAGGAGCTCGAAGTAATCGAAAACGACAATGACTACTGGAGATATTACGGCTATAGTTTTACTCCTGAAACGGATGGCGAATACTGTGTCGGATTCCATAGCATTTCTCCGGTAAACAGCAATTCCACCGTGATAGACGATCTTAAGATCTCATCAGGACCTCTACCCGTATATTACGGTGACTCAGAAATAGATCTCGGAACGACCGACAGCCGACAGGGGCGCCTCAAAGGATCGTACAGAATATCCAACAGAGGGACTGCGCCTCTCGAAGTGTCTCTACTCTCCGCTTCCGAAGGTGTGACAGTCGAAGGACTCCCTATGACTGTGGAGGAAGATGATTACCAGAGAATCTCAATATCGGCATCCGGACTTGAGGCCGGCAGTTACGAAGGGGAAGTCGTGCTCGGCACAAATGATCTCACTCAGCCTACCGTAAGGATCTCCCTATCAGGAAGCGTGAAACAAGCCCGTGTCACCGGATACCACTTCGAGGACTTCGAGACCGGAGGCCCTGAAGGCTGGGATCTGAGTTTCGGCTCCGGAAACGTAGCTCTTTATGGCGGCCATGAATCTTCAAGAGCCTACTACACGACTACTGTATATTATGACGACGCAAGAAATGAGGAACTGAACGGCGTGGGATTTACCACTCACTATGTGGAGATGGGGTCTGAACCTGTGGTCAGCTTCTGGTATCAGATGGTAAAGGTCGACTTTTCCGGAAATGTAACCGGAGCGGCTGAANNTCTGTCAATGTGATGCTTAGCGACGATGAAGGGCTGACATACAGTTCTGTCTACAGCATCGAACCCGACGGCGAGCATCAGCACTCCCCCTCTCTCGAATGGACAAAGCTTACAATCCCCGTTCCGGAGTATGCAGGAAAGACTTGCCGCCTCCGGGTGGTCTTCAATCAGCCCAGCGGCCCCTCTTTCTTCAATCAGGTAAGATGCATGGCTGATGATGTCGAGATCGGCACTAAAGTGGCCAACGACCTGCGTGCGACATCGCTGACCGGAAATGCTCTCCTCGAATCAGACAATGAATATGAGTTCACCGCCACTATAGAGAATCTTGGCAGCGAGCCTATGTCTGACTACAAAGTGCAGCTCATAGATGCATCGGACAACTCTGTGATCGACACCGCCGAGGGCGTGATTGTGGAACCATCAGGCAAGAACACCGTAAAACTGCACTGGACTCCCGGCCAGACCGGAAAGGTCCGTCTTAACGCTGTCATTGTCTCGGACTCCGATCCGATCGCCGACAACAACACCTCTTACACCCACTACGTGCAGGTGCTTCCCGCGAAAAACAGCCCCGTCAGAATCGAACATGGAGAAACCGTGGCCGCAATGGCTTTCCCTGTAAACTTTTACGCTGTGGAATCGGCCACACAGAGCATATATTTCGCAAATGAGATAGGAACCACCCGCGGAGAGATAAACTCTCTTGTATTCACATCTTATCTTGACGCCGATTTCTACGGCGAGCCATTCCAGGTGTTTATAGCCGAAACTGACATATATGACTTCTCTGCGCCCGAGTTCATCGATCCGCAATCGTTTACCAAAGTGTTCGACGGAGTCATATACATGCAGTCAGGCACACGCGACCTTGTGATCCCGTTTGACGCTCCCTTCTCTTATAACGGCGGCAACATCGTGGTGATGTGCAAAAAGATCGGCAAGGAATTTGTAATGGGAAAATACTTCCTGATCCATAAGTGCGATACACCCCGGTCAATACAGTCTTCCTCCTACAGCAGCGGGACAATCGAAGCTAACGGATACGCTGACGCTTCGCCTGCCGATGTCTATCCGCAGATCAGATTCAATATCGTGAAGGCTGATGCAGGAAGCATATCCGGAACCGTAACTGACGAAAACGGGCCTGTGGCCGGCGCCCTTGTCAGGATCAAAGGCACCCAGCGCACCGAGACCACCGATGATGCCGGAAAATATTCAATACNNNGCCGAGATAGCCGCAGGCAAATGTGTCGTCGAAGTCGAGAAACATGGATATTATACTTTGTCTGATTCCGAGTTCACCCTTGAAAAATCACAATCCGCCACACGCGACCTCAGACTTGTAAAACTGCCCCGTTACACCCTCAGGGGCACTGTGACGTCGGCTGAATCCGGCCAGACTGTAAAAGATGTCAAAATTGATCTCTCTGGATATGACGATTTTACTGTCTTTACCGACGATAACGGGCATTATGTGATCGAAGACATAGCCGGCGATTCCGGATCCGAATATGACGTGACGGTAAGCAGCGGATATTTCAAAGGCAAGAACTCATCCATTGATATCAATGGCAACAAGACTGCAGATTTCAGTCTTGAAGAGAAAACTCTCCGCGCTCATGATGCAAAGGCCACTAAAACCGATGACGGAATAATGGTGACCTGGGCGGATCCTATGCCTGAATTCCGCTACGACAGCGGAACGCCTGTGGATTACGTCGGATGGACACACGGTAACAGTGAAGTGATCGTAGGTTCGGCCTTCCATAAGAAAGCCAGAATAAAAGAGATATCATGGTATGTGACTGACCGCTTCGGATCGCACAGCAATTTCAATGTATTCATTTTCGGACTCGATGAGGAAGGAAAGCCCAATCCTAAAAACATACTCTATGTAGCCCGTAATGTGGAATATACTGACAATGCCTGGAGCACACACATAATCGGAAACGCGGTTGAGGCTGACGGTTTCATGATCGCAGTAAGTTGTGACGGCTTTATGGGCATGGGAATATGCGAACCCTCGGACGAATATCCCTTCAACGAAGGAGAGTGTTTCTACGCCGGAGACTCATACAACATGACTATCAGCAATATGTCGTCGTTCGCCAAAGTACACCCTATGCTAAGGGCATACGGTGAGGATCTCGACTGCGCCAACAAAGCCGCGGCGGAATCCGTCGAAGACAATAATTCTATCGACAGGCCTCACAAAGAGTACAAGGTATACCGTGCAGAAGTAGGATCAGAAAAAGAAGACTGGCAGCTTGTCGGCACCACCGAAAGCCTGAACTGGTATGACAAGGCCCCGGTATCACATCCGGTATTCTACGCTGTCGTGGCATCGTATTCTTCAGGAGACGCCGATGAAGTAAGGTCAAACACCGTTACATTCTCTTCCGTGGCATCGCTGTTTGATTACGGTATAGGTGTCGGCCCTAATCCTGTCGGAGACATACTGAACATTTCAGGCAACGAACTGATACAAAACATCACGATACTGTCCATGGATGGAAAGATTGTGTTCAGCATCGACAACCCGGAACCTCACATAAATGTATCCGGCCTGTCCTCAGGGCTCTATGTATCTGTATTGACTCTTAAAGACAGCACTATGCATACCATACAGTTGATAAAGAAATAACAGACCTTGCAAAAGGTCTTGCGGATATATCCGGCAAAGACCTTTAAACCACCATCTTAGAAGCCCCTTTCTTTTCATTTTTAAGGAAGGGGCTTCCTGCGCACATTCGCACCCCCCTATGTCCCCTTCTGCAAAAGTGTTAACAAATTGATAACGACCTCATTCACGAGGTTTGTCAACGCATAACCTTGCGGATGCTGCCGTCGCTCATCACCACGATACACGGCTGACCGGCAACCGGCTTGTCAAGATTCTGCCTGCAGACTATACGCCAATTCATCTTTCAAATAATCATTTCTCGAAAATCATCTTTCAAATAATCATTTTTATAAAATCATCTTTGAAATGATGAAAATTTGAAATATCTTTGCAATCAAGTAGCTGCACAATTCAACATTGATACATCAGGGCAGCTATTCAGGAAGAAGTTAGCACAAACATCAAAGTCAAATCGAACAAATGATTACAAAATGGAGACATTAAAAAGACAATATAAGCGGTTATTAAAACTGACTTCTACCGACCATATAAGAAACCTATATGACGAGATTTCATGGAATACACGTCTCATAGGCATCAAGGGAGCAAGAGGCGTCGGTAGAACCACATTGCTGCTTCAACGAATAAAACTGTCATTCCCCGACGCATCGAAAGCACTCTACGTTACGCTTGATGACATCTGGTTCGCTTCACATACCCTCACCGAGCTCGCAGAAAGAGCCATCGGGGAAGGTGTGACGCATCTGTTTCTCGATGAAGTACACAGACTTAAAGGATGGGAACGTCAGGTAAAAAACATTTATGACTTCTATCCGGACTTGAAAGTAATTTTCACTGGCTCCTCAATGCTTGAGATAGATCATTCCATCGCCGACCTGTCACGCCGCTGTCTGATGTATTCGCTTCCAGGGCTATCTTTTCGCGAGTATCTTGAATTTCAGGGAATCAAGATAAAGCCTCTGTCTCTTCAGGAAATACTTAGCGACCATATGCGTCTTGCCTCCGAGATGACAGCTGACCGGGATATGCTCAAACTTTTTCACAGCTACCTCAAGCACGGATACTATCCGTTCTATACAACAGAGACTGAGACAGATTATCTGTTACGTGTCAGCAATATCGTGACAAGCGTGATAGACTATGACATGCCTGCAGTGGCCAACATTGAATATGCGACCCAGATCAAGGCAAAACAATTACTCACAATAATGGCATCTCAGACTCCCTCTCCGCTTAACGCCAAAGTCACCGCCGAAATGCTTCAGGTATCCACCAACCAGATGATCAAGATCCTGTCTCTGCTGGACAAGTCCCAGATTCTGCGTTTACTATATTACAATACGGAACGCAATCCAAAGTCAATGGCAAAGCCTCAGAAAATACTTCTCAGCAACCCGTCGCTGCCCTATGCTCTTGGCTATGCAGATAAAGGCAAGGTAAGAGAGTCATTTCTGGCGGCAATGATGGCGGAAGGACATGAAATAGCATACCCGAGAAATGGAGATCTTATGGTAGACAACAGATACCTGTTTGAGGTCGGGGGTGCGAAAAAGGGCTTCACTCAAATACGCGACATACCCGACAGTTTCGTAGCCGCTGATGATATACAGATAGGCTTCGGCAACCGCATTCCCCTATGGATCTTCGGATTCCTATATTAACTATACCTGCAAAACACTCTAATGCATAGATGTGTGGGAAAGACTCCGTCTCAGAGAGGTACCAGCCATACGCCAGTCGAAGCGCCGTTTCTCCGAGACGGCGATTGCAGCCAAAATAGCAGTCGCCGACGGAGAAACACGCCGCTCCGACAAAAAACGCTTTATCTCAAAAAGATGATCTCATAAGTCGATTCGACGCATCACCTTGCGGATGCGGCCGTCGCTCATCACCAGGATGCACGGCTGACCGACAACCGACTTGTCAAGCCTTATGCCATGAAGGCTGTAGACGGCCTGACTATCCGGGTTCATATAAAGTTTCTGGCTCTGCGGCATCAGTCTGACGGCATTCCAATATAAGCTCATCAGCAAGATATATGTCACTGCGGCAATGGAGATCCGCTATTCCCTCGCTCATAGCTTTATATAGCCATGAATTATAAAATAAGGACAAGGCTTCTTCCAAAGGAATGCCTGTTTTCTCAGAAAAGAGGTTAACAACCCTCGCATATTTCCGCTGTAACAAAGTAAGATTGGCTATCATAAATCAAGCTTTATACTGTCAACAAATTTCAATCCTTTTTCGATCACCGCCTGATTCAAAATACAAAGCTGATGGTTTGGCTTTTCATATTTTAAACGATCCAATGCCTCAAGTTTTGAAATCAGGCCGTCAAAATAAAGATCTAATGTATTGAAAACCTTATCATCAGCAATACCTCCAATTATAATGTCATATTTTTCCACAGGCTTAAGGGTACGACAACAACTTACAAAATCAAGCCATTCTTCATCATAAGCAATAAAATGTTTTACTTTATATATATTGAAAACATTTTCATCTAATTCATAGATATTTACATAAGCAGGTTGTTTTCGATTCGTAAACCGTCTGCTATACTTTACTGCTTGATCTTTTAAAACCGTTNNCCGAAATCAAGAGCATCTCGCGAATGCATGACATCGGGAGATCTGACAATAACATTTGACGCATGATAGAGTATCATTTCAACACTCCTTTCTCCTGCATGTAATCAATGATATCCTGCATTATATACTCCTTGCTGAAAGTATGCAAAACATCGTAAGAAGGGATTATATATGACGATAGTATTCCGGAGGTTCTTAATTTATCATAAACCTTTGCGGCACTCCAATTAAGACGCCTCGAAAGATTATCCACACAATATGTTACAAAATTCAATTCCTCAAAATTCATTCTATCATTTTTTAGCAAAAATAACGTCTTTTCCAAAAATTTACAAATACAAAAAGAAAAAATATCAATAAATAATAATAGACATAATATTATACACGAGTAATGCAACAGTATGTGATAAAATCAATTCTGTTTTTTAACACAAGTATATGGGCGCCTCTGCCGAATGTGTTAATAAAGTGATGACAGGTGTTATTGATATC
>DAAV01000002.1:6386-7127 GCA_001701295.1 Bacteroidales bacterium H10 | reverse complement strand
ACCAGAACCGTCAGCAGGGCGGCTACAATCAGAATCGTCCCGGCCAGAACCGCCCCGGTCAGAACCGCGCGGCTTACGGTCAGAACAACTGGAAAGGAAATAATCAGGGTGGAGTGAAGTTTACTCCCAAGCCCAAGCAGATCGACTACGTTCTCGAGGATATCGATCCGAACGCAGAGATCCGTCTGAACAAATATATGGCAAACGCCGGTATCTGTTCGCGCCGCGAGGCCGATGAATACATCACCGGAGGTAAGGTTAAAGTCAACGGAGAGGTTGTAACGGAACTCGGCACGAAGATCACGCGTAACGATGTCGTGGAATACGATGACAAGGTGGTGACTCCCGAGCGCAAGTGCTATGTGCTTCTCAATAAGCCGAAAGACTGCGTGACTACAAGCGATGATCCCAACGGACGCACCACAGTGCTCGATATAGTGAAAAACGCATGTGAGGAGCGCATTTATCCCGTAGGACGTCTCGACCGAAACACTACCGGAGTGCTTCTGCTCACCAACGACGGCGACCTCGCTTCCAAACTGACTCATCCCAAGTTTGTCAAGAAGAAAATATATCATGTCTGGACAGACAAGGATATCACGGAGGAAGACATGCAGCGTATCGCCGACGGCATAGAGCTTGAGGACGGCGAGATCCACGCAGACGCCATATCGTATGTGAGTGACGACCGCAATCAGGCCGGAATCGAGATCCATAGCGGCCGCAACCGCATTGTGCGCC